>JAYTVG010000395.1:0-1762 GCA_043744135.1 Deltaproteobacteria bacterium
CGTCGACGCCATCCCGGTGCCGCAGGCCCTCAAAGAAGCGATCATGCAAGTCGCGCAACGCGGTCGCGGCGGCCTTGGCACGGTGGTGGTGTTCGCCGCCGGCAACGACGGACGCGAGGTGTTGGCCGACGAATTGCTCGCGGTGCCCGGCATCATCGGCGTGGGTGCGACCACCAACATTGGCGAGCTCACGCAGTACACCAACACCGGCGCGTTCGTCGACGTCGTCGCACCGATAGGCCAGGTCGCGCTCGACATCAGCGGCGCTTCAGGCGACGGCCCAGGCGACACGCTGTCGACGTTTTCGGGGACATCATCGGCGGCACCGATCGTCAGCGGCATCGCTGCGCTGCTCGTGAGCGCCGCACCAACACTCACCGCTGACGCCATCGCTGCGGCGCTGACGTCGACCGCCAAGCAGTCGACATTGGCGCACCCTGACGCCAACGGCCACGATGACGGCTACGGCTTCGGGCTCATCCGCGCCGACGCCGCACTCGCGAGCGTGTCCGCCGAGGGCCCGCCGCAGGCCGATGCTCCTTCCACGTGCGCGCACCGTGGCGCCAACCGCGCCGCGCACCGTGGTGGCGCAGTAGCGCTCGTGATCGTCGCGGTGATCGCGGCGCGACCGAGACGCGGTCGGCGCTGACGCGCGATGGCGACGCTGTTGCTCAACAAACCTTGCGGCATGCTGTCGCGCTTCACGAGTGACGGCAGTAAAAATGCGCCGCTGAGCACCCTTGCGCACCCGCTCCCCCGCGACGTGTGGCCCATCGGGCGGCTCGACGCCGACAGCGAGGGGTTGCTCGTGTTGTCATCGCGTCAGGCCCTCGTGAAACGCTTACTCGATCCCGCGCAGGGGCATCCGCGCACATATTGGGTGCAGGTCGAAGGTCTGCCGCAACACGATGCGATAGCGGCGCTGTGTGACGGTGTCGTCATCGACGGGCGCCGCACGCGCAAAGCAATCGCGCGTGTCATCGAAGGTGAGCCCGCGTTGTGGCCACGCGATCCGCCAATCCGGCATCGACTCACGGTGCCGACGTCGTGGCTCGCGCTCGCGTTGGTCGAAGGGCGCAACCGCCAGGTGCGTCGAATGACGGCCGCGGTAGGGCACCCGACGCTGCGTTTGGTGCGGGCCGCCATCGGTACGCTGACGCTTTTAGGCCTCGCACCGGGTGCACACCGGGAGTTGACCGATGCGCACATTGAGCAGTTGCTGACACCGCCGCGCTCTGGTCTGGTGATGCCGCATGCCTGAGTACACACCGCCGCGCGATCAAACGACGACGTCACAAGCGAGCACACACAAGCGCGCGTTATCGGGGCTTGAGCCACCCAACCACCAGCACGGCGACGCCACTGTGTCGCGCGTGTTGTTTGACGCTCTCGCCCGCGCCGCAAGCGATGAGCCCGATGCGTTGACGCACGGCTTTCACAGCTATCCCGCGCGCATGCACCCGATTGTGGTGGCGCAGCTGCTCGACGCTTTTGCAAAGCCAGGCGCGTCGGTGTGCGACCCATTTTGCGGCAGCGGCACCACGCTCATCGAGGCGCGCATCCGTCGTTTGCGCAGCGTCGGCGTCGACCTCAATCCACTGGCGCTGAAGTTGGCGCGACTAAAAACCACCATCATGCCCCCGGCGCAAGTGACGGCGCTGCACGAGGCCATCAGCGCCACATGCACGCGCAGCAAAGATCGCGTACGAAAAAAACAGCCATGCCGGGCCGCCATCTCCAAACAAGAAGCCGCGCGCTTCAT
>JAYTVG010000396.1:0-5620 GCA_043744135.1 Deltaproteobacteria bacterium
CAACGCTCGTGGCGGTCGGCGCCGACGGCAACAACGCCACGGCCGCAAACCTCGGCCGTTCATGCGATGCCTCGCGCGCACGCATGTCTAACGTTGCCGCCGGCGACTACCTCGTCGTCGTTGAAGGTGCTGCGGGCGCGACGTTTTTGGGCTTTGACATTGCACCGAGCGTCGGTGGCTTCACGCTGGGTACGCGGCTGTATCCCGAGGGCTTTCCGCCGCCAGCGGCCTGCGCCGCCGCCGCCGCGCTGACGCTGCCAACAACCGGCACGGCGACCGAGACCGTGGTGTTCGCGGACTTGTCAGCCGACGAGCTGCGCGGTTCGTGCGGAGGACGCGGCCAAGAGCGCGTGTTCGCGTTCACCGCGGCCGCCTCTGGGCCTGTGACGTTTGCGACCGCCAACACGGCGGACAACGGTGGCATCGACACCGTCATGTACTTGTTGCAAGGTGCCGACTGCGCCGCGGCCGTTGAGGTGCTTGGCGCCTGCAACGACGACGCGGCCACGCTGGGCTTCGGCAGCCAGCTGGACGTGACGCTGGCCGCGGGCACCAGTTACTTTTTGGTGGTGGACACGTTTGGCACGGTTGCAGCTGACGACACCGTCACCGGCACCACGCTCACGATCACCGTGCCGTAACCGTCCACCTTTTTTGGTGAAGCAAGCGACGCACGTCGCTGTCGGCCGCGGGCAAGTGCCCGCGGCTTTTTTTTGGGCTAAGGCCGCACGCGCGCGCGCCCGAAGTGCTCCAAGCGCACGTGCGCAATCAGGCCAAGTGCTGCCAGCTCGGGTTGGCAAAACGCCAGCACGACGACGTCACGGACGCGTTCGTTGTAGGCGTCCACCACCGCGCGCGCGAGCTGCTGCATCTTTGCCGGTGCTTGATGGACCGGCAGGATCTGCGTACTTTGACAACCCTTCGCGTAAAAGATCACACGCAACTGCAAGTCGAGGGCGTATGGGTAGCGCGCGCACGATAGCGGCCACCCCGGGTAAACGCCGCAGGTGCGCTGCTCGGTCAACAGTGAGCAAGTGCCAGTGGCGTCACGCAACAGCGTCGGGAACACCGACGCAAACACGCTGTCGTCTGCCTCGGCCTTCGCCCACGAACGTTTGCGCGCCAGTGCCTTTTTCATCGGTGCGCGCTCGACGAACACCATGCGGTCGGCGCGACCTTGATCCAGCAAGCGCGCGATGTCGACCAACCTCAAGCTCACGACCGCGTTGTCGCCGGTGCAGCAGAGGTTCGTGCAGTTGTCGCAGTCGGGCGCTAAGCCGCGCGGCACCTTCATGGTGAGCTCGCTGAGCCGTACAAAACGCAGACGAAACCGACGCTGCAAACGCCACGACGTCATCAGCGTGCCGCGACGCCACATGCGGCTGCGCGCGAGCGTAAACAGCTCGCGCACCGCGCGCTCCGTGACGCCAGCGGCGTACTGCTCCGTCGTGGGCTGAAAGATGGCGAGGCTCACCCGCGTCAGCTGGCCGACGTCGTCACGGTGCGCGCGGCTACCACCGCGACGAAGCGCGCCTGCTGCGCCGACGACAGCTCAAACGGCCAGTTGTCGGCGTAGACCGGCTCGATCCACGTCGGGCGGTCCTTGGCGCGCACCAACAACACACGCCTGTCGGGCGCCATGATCAACCCATCGGGAGGTCGGCTGGCGGCGAGCGTGAACGACCCCGGCCCCGTGTCGTCGACGTGGACTTTGACCGTGAAGCCGGTGGTCGTGCCATTGACGCGATTTTCCGTCACCTTGACGACGGTGGCGAACACCTCGTGCGGATCTTGCGCGATGGCCGCGAGCCGTCCGGCGTTTTTCCACGTGCTGCGCGCGCCCAACACCGACGCGACCGTGAGCGCCAACAGCAGCAGCGGCGTCGGCACCCGCCATGGCCAGCTGTCGGCGCGCGCTTGCGACACCACGTGCGCAGGCGATGCGCTGAGCGCGCGCACAGCGCTTGTGGCTTCGTCGGGGCCGACAAACCAGGTCCCGAACGTCTCGCTCGTCGACAACATGCGCTGCGGCGCAGACGGGTCGGCGTACGCGATCGCGAGTGTGGTGCTGACAAACACGCCTTGGTAGCGGGTGGTTTCGCCTTTGAGTTCGGCGGGCACCTCGACGCCGTGGCTCCACACGTATCTGCTTTGCACGATGTCGACGGCGACCCACACACCCAGCGCGGCCGCCGCCGCCGCGAGCACCACCAACATCGGCGCCCCGACGGTGCGCGCGCGTCGGGAGCGCGACTCGGCGGCGTCACACAGCTTGAGGGGGCCGGGCGGAAAAAAGCTGTCGGTGCCGCTGACCTGTAGGTTGTGTGCGATGGCGTTGAGGGCGCCCGCGGACCCCGGCACCACCGCCGCAGACATCGTGCCACCGACATTGTCACGCGCCGAGGCGCGCGCTTGCAGGGCCTTGCGCATGCGCGACAAGCTGTAGGCGATGCCCGCCGCCAACAACCCCGACGACACCAAGCCGGTGGTGCGCGTGCTGCCCGGCACGTTGTCGTCGAGCGTCATGACAAATGGCGCCGAACCGGGCAAAAACGCCGCCGCGTCCGCGCGCGCCTGAACGCTGCCTCGCAACGGCAACTGCAGGGTGCTGCACAACGTCTGCGCGTCGAGCTCCACAAACAGCGTCGCGTCGCTGCCGTCGCTTGATACCGTGAACGGCACGAGGGCGCGCTTGTCGTCCCAGTGCTGCAGTTCGCAGTGCTTCACGCCCGCCGTGACTTCCGCCCAAGCACTTGGCGCGCCGATCCCAGCGATGTCGATGTGGTCGGGGGTGCTGGGCAACGTCGAAAGCTTGCGAAATGAGTCAAACGCGATGAACGCGCACAACGCCACCATCGCCACCACCACGAATCCAAACAGCGCCTTGCGCATCGGTCACCTCGCGCGCACCTTCGCACGCCGCCCTTGCGGCTCGCAACACCGTCACGCCTTGGCGTCGAGGCGCACGGTGGCCACCGACGGGTCAATCAAGTAGCCGTCGTTGCGCGTCAGCAACATGGGCCCAAGTCCACAGGTACGCAGCCGTCGAATCGATGTGTACACGCGAGTTGCACCTGAATCTGCGCGCATCTTTTCGCCCGGCCAGCCGCGCTGCAGCACCTGCGTTTGGGCCAGGCCGACACCTGGTGCGCGCTCCGCCTGCTCCACCAACGCGGCGAAGATGAGCTGCAAACTGCGTTGGCGCTGGAGGCTGACGCGCTTGCCGTCGATTTCGAAGAAGCGGCCGTCAAGCGCCACCGCCATGGTGGGGCCGACTTGCCGTTGACGCAGCGCTGCCACCCGTCGAGCGAGCGCAAACGTGGTGGCACCGCAGCCGCGCAACGCCTGCAACAGCTCGCGCACCTCCTCGTCGGTGGAGCGCGCAAAGGCGTTATCGAGTTGGGCCGCGAACTGTGCGGCGAACGGCGCCGGCGCGAGATCCCCGACGCTGCTGCGCGCCGCTTCCGACACCACGACCCCGATCGCCAGGGCGCGTGCTAGCGGGCTGCCCGACAGTGCGCGTGCGGCTTCGATGGCCTCGTGGCTCGCAAGGCCGGGCGCGTCGCTTGGGCCTCGGGCCGGTGACGACGCGACTGCGCGCTCGGCGTGCTGCAGCGCGTGCTCTTGCAAAAACGCCACGCGCAAATCGACGCACGCCGGGCGAAACAGCGTGTCGAGCTTCACGCGCGCGCGCTGTAGCGCCGTGTCTGCTTGAGCGGTGTCACCGCGCAGCGCCCAGGCGCCCGCGAACACCACATGAGCCTGCGTGACGAGGTCCTCGAAGCCGTGTCGTTTGCCCACAACGATGGCGTCGTCGAGCGCGGTGGCGGCGCCTGCGTGCTCATCTGCATCGAGCAGCAGGGTCGCCGTGACGATGGCGAGCTCGACCGCGCAGCGGGGCAGGGCGTGCAAACGAGCGCGCTCGCTTGCGTGCGCAGCGACATCGAGCGCCTCCGCGGTGCGACCCTGCGCGCGCAGCAAGCACGCGTTTTCGTACATCCCTGCGACGACGATGTCGTCCGCGAGCGTCGCATGGACCGCGTCGTATTCCACCAAGCGCCGCGCCGCGGCCTCGGTGTTGCCCAAGCGGCGCTGCACGCTAACCATCTGCAACAACACGCGCGCACGCATGGCTGCGCTGTCGCTGGCGGCAGCGGCGCTGTGCGCCTGAGCAAGCACGTCGCTGGCGCGCACCCACTCACCACGCGCGAGCAACACACAAGCCGCCGCCAACCGCGCTGCCGCCTCACACGCCTTGTCGCCACCCGCGGCTTTTTGCGCACCGACGGCACTCGCGTGCGCACCCTCCACGTCGTGCGCGGCGAGTTGATAGTGCGACTGCAGCGCGAGCGCCGTTGACAGCGCGACGTCGTTTTCGCTGTTTTGCGCGAGTGCAATCAAACGGCGTGCGCCGGCGGCCGCGCCTGAAAGGTCCCCGATCGCGGCGCACAACCGCGCGCGCTCACACACGAGCGCAGCCTCGACAGCGCTGTCGCCGCACGCTTGCGCGGCACTGCAGGCACGCGCCAGCAGCGTTTCGTGCTGATCCCGTGTGCCGCGTCGGTTGAGTTCCGGTGCGAGTGCTGCGACCAGGCGAACGAAGTCTGCGTCGTCCGTTTTCGTGGCGAGCGCGGCGCGGAGATTGGCGGTCATGCTCGGCGCGCGCGCAGTTGCACCGCTGGCGAAAAACGAGGCGTGGCGGCGTCGGGCCGCGAGCATGAAAGGCGCGGGGGCGCTCGCCATGCCTCGCACATATGGTGCGACGCAATAAAGCGCGTCCGTCACGCCCGGTTGCACGCCGATGAGCCCGACAAAAACGAGCTCCGCCAATGTCGCATCCTCGACGTCAGCCACGGCACAAAACGCGGCAGCATCGAAATCGGCGACGAACAGCGACGCCGCCGCCAAGGCTTGGATGTGCGCGGGCTCGCAGCGCGCCATCGACCACGTGAGGGCTGATTGTGCGAGGTCGACGGCGCCGCCCGCCACCGCGGTCGCGGCTTGAAGCAGCGCGCGGGGCCCCAGTGCGCGCAGGTGTGGTGCCAACAGTTCGATCGCGAACGGGTGCCGTTTGAGGGCGTTGACGATGGCGGTGGCGCCGGCGAAATCCGCGGCCGTCAAGCCGGCGTCCAGCCGCGCGCTTTGTTCGAACAACGCCAGTGCGGCCGCCATCGGCAGCGGGGCCAACGCCACGGCGTGCTCGCGGGCGACCGCCAACGGTGTGCGCGAGCTGACGAGCACCTGCACCGACGTTTCGCTCAACAAGCGCCGCACGAGCGCGTCGCCAGTACCCACCAACTGCTCAAAGTTATCGAGGCACAGCACCACCACGCCCGGGGCGGCGCGGGGGGCGTTGAGCGCGGCCACGACCGCATCACCTGCGCGCGCGCCGTCGTGTGCGGCGAGGCTTTGCCCGAGGGCTGCCGCGACAGCGACCACCAACTCCTGCGCATCATGGACATCGCGCAGGTCGACCCAGCACGGTTGGTCGCCGCGCGCGCGCAGCTCGAATGCCACACGATCCAACACGCGGGTCTTGCCAATGCCCGGCGGTCCCACCACGGTGATCAGGCGCGTGCGGTCAGCGCACAGTCGCGCGATCGTTGCGATCTCGACATCG
>JAYTVG010000397.1:0-1760 GCA_043744135.1 Deltaproteobacteria bacterium
GCATGATTCACGGCGGCATTCGCTACCTGCGCTACGACGTGCACACCACCAAGATGGCCTGCACGGACTCGGGCTACATCCAGCGCATCGCCCCGCATCTGTTGTTTCGCATTCCGTTCATCGTGCCGGTCGCGCGCCCGGCAGGAGCGGGCACGATGCGCACGTTGTTGGACAAGCTGTACTTGGAGGGCGCCGAGATTTTTTTTGAAGCGTACGACAAATACCAGCCGCTCAAGCGTGGCAAGTCGCATACGCGGCTGACCCGTGAAGAAGCGCTCGCGCTCGAGCCCGGCCTGCATCCCGATATTTTGGGCGCGGTGACGATGGACGAGTGGGGCATCGATCCGTTTCGGCTGGTGGTGGAAAACGCCATGGACGCGGTGCAAAACGGCGCGATCATTAAAACCTACACCGAGGTCGTCGGCTTCGAAAAAGACGCCAGCGGCGCCGTCGTCGCCGTGCGTCTGGACGATCGCGCGACCGGCGTGCGCGAAACCCACAGCGCTCCACTCGTGGTCAACGCGACCGGCGCGTGGGGGCCGCGCACAGCGGCGCTCGCGGGGGCGCACTTTCGATTGCGCGCGGGCAAGGGCGTTCACATCGTGTACCCGCAACGGATGTCGAATTTTGGCATCGTCATGGATGGTGTCGACGGCCGTCAGATGTTTTTGATGCCCCACGAAAACGGCACCATCATCGGCACCACCGACGACGACTACTTCGGTGACCTCGACCACCCGCGCGCCACCGAGGACGAGGTCAAATATATTTTGCAAGCGGCGCGGCGGGTGTTTCCGCGCGTCGACGACTACCGCATGAGTCGCACCTACGTCGGCATCCGCCCAACGCTGTGGGCGTGGGGTAAAAACGAAGATCGGCTCTCGCGCGAGCACGAGATCTACGACCACGCGGCGCAGGGCGTCGCCGGCTTTTTGTCGGTGGCGGGCGGCAAACTCGCGGCCTACCGGCAGCTGGCCGAAGAGGTTACTAACGTCGTCGCTGTGCGCGTCGGCAACGTCGCTCGTTGCACCACGCACGAGCGCGCGCTGCCAGGTGCTCGCGAGCCCGTCGACATCGCCGCGTGGTCCGCCAACACACCAGCGCGCAGCAAGCTCGCGATCGCGCGCATGGCGTATCGGCACGGCTCCCGCAGCCGGCAGATCTTGCAGCAAGTCGACGTCGACCCGCGTCAAGCCTGCCACACCTGCGTGTGCGAGCCCGTCATGGAAGCGGAGGTGCGCGCGTGCGTCACCACCGAGTTGGTGCGTCGGCTGGTGGATGTGCGACGTCGAACGCGGGTCGGCATGGGTGCATGCGGTGGCACGCACTGCATGTGGCGCGCGAGCCAAGTGTTGGCGCAAGAAAGCAACCTCAGCGTTGCTCAGCAGCTGCTCGAGTATGACGACGCCAGCACGGCACGCTTCATCGGCAAGCGCCCGGTGCTTGAGGGCGCAAACCTCGCGACCGAAGAACTCAACCAACAGCTGCACTATTTGTCGGCTGGATTGTTGCCGTTTGTCGAGGCTGCGCGCCATGCGACACCGTCCGCGATGGCGCTGCCGTCGCCTGCACCCGCGGACGGCCCGCTCGTGCGCCAGCTGCTTCAGACCAAGGCCACGGTAGTGCACGCGCCCGGCGTTGGGAGCGCTGGCACATGAACGACGCAGATCGCAGCGACGCGCGCCCAGAGTTTCGCGGCAGCGACGTGGACCTCGCACCCGATGTGTTGGTGGTCGGCGGTGGCATCGCTGGCGTGGTGG
>JAYTVG010000398.1:0-1759 GCA_043744135.1 Deltaproteobacteria bacterium
ACGTGCACGAAGCTGGTCGGGCGCCGCTTGCGTCGTGGCGGCGATGTGCGCCGCAACCTCAATCGTGCGGCGCAATCGTGCGCCCACGATGATGGACAAAGCCGCGCCCTCCGCATTGCGCGACGCCAGCAGCGCGGCCAGCGCATCGTCGACCGCTGAAACGACCGCGACCGTGAGGTCGGGCGGGTCGCCCTGCGGGGCGCGCGGGAGGTGGGACGCGGCGATCACAAGCTGGCCAGCGTTTATCATCTCATCGACGCCGAGCTCGATTGCGACAGCCCGTGCAGCGATGACGATGTCGCGCAGCCGCGCACTGTCGACCGCGCGATCTTCCGCGACACCGACAAGGTCGACCGCGATATCGACGCGGCCGCGTTCGATCAGACGCTTGGCGGATCGCGTCAGCTCGGCTTGCAGGGGCGCGAGCGCACTAGGCAGGCGAAACTTCAGGTCCAGCCCTTTGTGATTGACGCTGCGGGCCTCTACTTCAATCCGGTAGCCTCCGGCGGCGGTGTTAGCGTCGTGCTGGGCGCGCCCAAAACCGGTCATGCTGCGCATGCGCGCATCGTGGCGCCACGCGCAGCCAACCACAAGTTTCACGCCGCATGCGCTGTCCCCTTCACTTTGGCACCGATGCAGATGATGATGGGGCGTGCATCCGATCGTCGTTCGCGCGCAACAACTAACGGTCGACGATCGTGGTTTTCGCATTGTTTTGCACGCGGCGGCAGAGCTTGAGCTCGCGCGCTTGCTCGCAGTGTATCGCGGTGCCGCGCTGGTTGAGGCGTGCGAAGCGCTCGCCAAATTCGCGACGGTCGTGCGCGTCAAGCTTGGGGCTGCCGAGGTGGCTGCTCGCATCGGCGCCATCGTCACCGCGCGCGCCGCGGCACTTCAGGGCCTGCCAAACGGGCCCCAGTGCATCGCCCTCGCGACTGCCGTTGTGCCGCGAGCCAGCCTCGTCGTTTTACCCGCGCCCTCACCGTTTGCGCGCGCGCGACCCGCGGCACGCCGCCGCTGACTGTGTCGCTGTCACGTCAGGTGAAAGTCGACGGACTTACTTTGTTCACCTCCCAAGGTCGGTGAATTCAATTTTCACCTCCCAAGGTCGGTGAATTGTCGCTACTCGCTGAGCAAACGCGCAGGCAACAGCGGCGACGGCTCCAGCGCCGACGTGGTGATCCACAACTGGTGCGCCGCGCGCGTCGCGCCGATATGCAACAGATGGCGCGCCACGTCGTTGTCGGGGAACATCGCGAGCGTCGCTTCCGCGATGATCACGTAGTCGTATTCGAGTCCTTTGCTGCGAAAAATCGTCGTTACATCTATGCCGGGTTGAAACGTGAAGTCGTCACCTTCACCTGACGCGCCGTCGCCTTCGTTGTCGCCGAGCACCAAGCGCAGCCGGGGCACTTCGGCGTCGCCGAGAATCGTCGTGTAAAACTTCGCGCGCTCGGGGTAGCGACACAACAGCGCGACGCTCGCGGTCGGTTCACGCGCCATGAGCGAACGCAGTTCCTCGGCCAAAAACGCCAGCTCCTCACCGACGTCGTGAAACGCGAAGCACTCGACAGGCGCACCGTTACGCACGGCCGACGGCGGGGTTTTGGGGGCGAGCGGCCCGAGCACTTCGCGCCCGAACTCGACGACTTCTGCCGTCGAGCGGTACGACAGTCGAAATGGCTCGACGCTACGCACGCCCTGCTTCCGGTGTGGCCCGAGCTGTGCGACGAGT
Source organism: Deltaproteobacteria bacterium (assembly GCA_043744135.1). Taxonomy (GTDB): domain Bacteria; phylum Myxococcota; class UBA727; order UBA727; family VGSZ01; genus JAYTVG01. Next base: position 1,733 of record JAYTVG010000398.1, read on the forward strand.
TCCTCCCACCCCTCGTAGCCGTTGTCG
>JAYTVG010000399.1:0-5603 GCA_043744135.1 Deltaproteobacteria bacterium
CGCGTGGGTAGCGCTGCAGATCGCGTGGGTCGCCAAACTGCTTGGCGTTGACGAAGATCGAGCACACCACCACATCGGCGCGCTTGCGTGCCTCGTCGAGCAAGGCCGCGTGCCCGTCGTGCAGTGCGCCCATGGTGGGCACGAAGCCGACGGTTTGCCCGGCGGCGCGCGCCGCCATCATGCGCGCCTGCATGGTGCCAATGTGTGTGACGACAGCGATGCTGCGGCGCTGGATCGGCGCTTTGGCTTTCGGGCTCGTCGGCGGTACCGGCTTGGGTGTGCGCTTGGGCGCCGACTTGGACAGCGCACGCTTAAACGACGTCGGGCGCTTGCCAGCCAAGACATGCGCGCTGCGTTTGGTACGGGGAGAGGATGCCGGCTTTTTCATCGCGATGGACCGTACCTTGAGCGTGAACGCGTCGCGAATTCGCGACGAAAATACTGCGCGTGGTCGGGGCTGCGGGTTTGTCTCGTTTTGGTGCGGGCGGGCTGCCCTGCATGCGTGGCGCCGGCCGCCAATGTGATAGCCCTCGTGGCTATGACGGTTCGTGAGCTCCTGCATCCCATCAGCGTGATTGCGGCGAAGGCCGTCACTGGGCGCATGGTGCTGTTGTCCATCGATGCCCGTGACACCCCTTTATGGGACAGCTACACCACCCCCGGCCAATACGTGCGTTTGCAGCTGGAAGATCCGGTGCCGCGACCGTACGCGATAGCGTCACCCCCGGGCGCGCCGATGGAGTTTTTGGTGAAGCTGCCCGCCGAGCGCACCGCGGACATGGCGGCGCTCGGCCCGACCGACCGGATCATGGCGTCGCATGCGCTGGGTCGTGGATTTGACCTGCGGCGCGCCGCCGACAAGCACCTGTGGTTGTTTTGTGTCGGCAGCGGCATCGCGCCGATGCGGGCGCTGGTCGAGACGCTGATGCGCTCGCGCAGTGCCTACGGCGACGTCACCCTCGTGTACGGCGTGCGCACGAAGGCGGACCTGGTGTTTGGCGAACGCTTCGGTGCGTGGGCGGGGCACAACATCGGCGTGCAGCCCGTGCTGTCGCGACCCGACGCGGGTTGGTTGGGTCGCACCGGCTACGTGCAAGACCACATGCCCAAAGTGTTTGATCGCCCAGACGCGGTGGCGGCATTTGTTTGCGGGCTGCCGGATATGGACAAGGCGGTGACGGCGCAGCTGCTCGAGCGCGGCGTTGGCCGCGAGCAGGTCTTGCGCAACTTCTGACAGGTGTTGGGCTACGCTCACCGAAGTTTCGTATGAAAGGCGCTGATGCCACCTGTCGATCGCGCGCTGGCCGAGACCGCCGTTGTAGGCCGCGCGGACCTCAGTGCCCCTGAGATCCTCATCGCCGACGACGACCCCGGCTTGCGCGATTTGTTGTCGCGCGCGCTCAGCCGGGACTTTCGTGTCCATCTCGCGGCGGACGGATTGGCCGCGTTAGCGCTGTTGAAAAGCGCGCGCCCCGCCGCCGTCATCATGGACGAGATGATGCCGGGCCTGACCGGTACGCAAGTTCTCGAGCACGCCAAGGCGCTGTTTCCAAACGTACCGCGCATCTTGATGACGGCGTCGCAAGACACGCAAAAGGCCGTCAGCGCCGTCAACAGCGGCGAGATCCACCGCTTTTACACCAAGCCATTGCGCTTAATGGACGTACGCCGCGCGGTGCTTGAGTTGGTCCAGCGTGCGCGCGAGCGTGAGACGCTGCTCAGCGAGCTAAGCACCCTACGTCGCGTCAACGAGGCCACCGCGGACGCGCGCGCGCAGCCGACGCACGTGTTGATCGTGGGCGGTGCTGCCACCCCAAACGAGCGCGACCTCATCAACGCAGCGTGTGTGGCGCGCGGCTTCGTCGTCACGCACGTCAATCCCACGAGCGCGTTTGCGACCACTGCAGCCACGCTGTCGCCGGATGTGGTCGCGATCCTCATGACGCCCGGCGTCGACGTCGCCGCGCTCACGCACCACGCCCACGTGCTCGACGAGGCCACCGCGGTGGTGGTGGTGGAGTCGACGGCGAACGCGCTGCACGCGCTCATCGCTTTGGACGCTGGTGCCAGCGACTATATCGCGCCCAAACCGGGCGAGGCGCTCACCGTCGCGATGGTGCAACGGCGCATGGAGCGCGCAGCGGCGCGGCCGCGTGCACAGCGCGATTTGCGGCGCGTCACCTACGACCTCATCGTGTCCAACCGGGAGTTGACGGTCGCGCGCAAGCGGGTGGAAAGCGAGCAGGTGAAGCTGCTCAACGCGATGATTCGAGCACTTGAGGCCAGAGACGCGTACACGGCCGGCCACACCGACCGCGTCGCCGACATCAGCATCCGCTGCGGCCAGGCGCTCGGCATGACGTACGACCAACTGGAGATCTTGCGGGTGGGCGCGCTGCTGCACGACATCGGCAAGATCGGCGTGCGTGACGAGGTGTTGTTGAAGCCGTCGCGGCTGACCCCGGAGGAATTCGAGGTCATTAAGACCCACACCAGCATCGGCGCGTCGCTGCTGGAGGGCATCGAACAATTCGCGTGCATCTTGCCGGTGGTGCGCAACCACCACGAAAAGCTCGACGGCACCGGCTACCCCGACGGCCTCGCCGGCGACGACGTGCCGCGCGAGGTGCGCGTGGTGTCAGCGTCGGACGTGCTTGATGCGCTCACCTCCACGCGACCGTACCGTCGGGGATCGTCCATCGAGGAGGCGTTTGAGATCATCAACAGCGCCGTGCACAAGCAGCACCTCGACGGTGATGTGGTCGGCGCTCTCAAGCAGGTGCACGCGGAGGGGCGCCTGATCGAGCTGCTGCAGATCGACGCGCAAACGGCACCTGGTCCCGCCCCCTATCGGGACTGAAGCGTGCAGATGGGTCCGCAGACGCGTCGTGTTGATAGTACGGCGCTCGCTTACGGCGGTGCAGCGACGCGGCTTCCCGCGGTCAGCTCGGCAGCGTCGGCGTCGACGCTGCCGCTGAAGGTGGTCTGAACGACGCTGTTGGTGCCGCAGCTGCCATCAACGTTGCACGCTGCGGTGCTAAAACTGTCCAGCAACGGCTGCAAAAACGCCCGGTCCTCATCGCATCCTGGTTGCGCGCCTTGCCGTGTGCAGTCGATGAACGGCTCGCAAAATCCGTAGCTGACGCGGGCGATGCGATCGATCGCCGGTGACGTCGTCAAAGCGCCCAATGCGTTGCCACTCAAGGTGACGTCGCCTTGGCAGTTAGCGTGGGCAAACAACGCCATATCAAACGCGCGGTTGTCGGTGGCGCGCACGCCGCGGCTGCCGATGTCGAAGTAAAACGCCTTGTCGAAGCCGAGGCTGGAAAATCCTGCGTCGATGATGTGTGCGAACAGGTTGCGACTGGCGTGCAGGCCGCCAGTGCCGGTGTTGACGGCGCCGGTGTCTGTCACCAAGGCGACGGCGTGTTCCACGCGGTTGTCGTCAAACGCCACGACAGCGAGGTCGTTTGGCTGCGGGGCCGGGAAAAAATCTCCGATGTGCCACAGCACCCGCGCAGCGATGTCGACGAAGGTGTTGTGGGCGATGGTCACGAGCACGGCACCGCCCTCCACCGTGGTGGCGTTGCCGGCGAAACGGCTGCCGACGTCGGCGAACAGCGTGTCTTCGATGCGCACGTTCGCGCCTCCCACCACCTGCACGCCGTCACCGTCGACGTGCGCGACGGTGGACGCAGTCATGGCGACGTCACTGGAAAACCACGACAGCAGCGCGTCGCCACCGAGATCTTGCAAGCGGCAGGCGTCAAACGTCACGGCGTTTGTCAGCAGCAGCTCCACTGCCGCGGGCAGACGGTGTGTCGGAAGTTGGCTGTCGGGTGACGCGTAGTGCAGCGACCCCGAAAACCCGATGAAGCCGTCGTCTTGCTCCGGCGTGCCCGTGTGCGCAAACACGATCCCTTCAATGCGCAGCGCTGCCGCTGCAACGTCGCTGATCCGCAACAGCGTGCCCAGGGCGCTGGCGGCATACAGGCGCGGCAGTGCGGCAGCGCCGGGCTTCAACACAAAGTACCGGTCGGCCCCCACCGTTTGCGTGGTGTGCTCAAAGGCTGCGTCGGGAAAGCCACCCTCGAAAAACACCCGCTGCTGCGTCGCATCAATGAACGGCCCAAAACCCGGCCGGACGCTCTTGGCTGCCTCGAGTCCGCGTGGGGCAGCGGGCCACGTCACGGCCACGCGTGTGGGCGTGAGCGTCGCCGTCACCACGGTCGCTCGGCTCAGCGCCCAGCCGAGCGGGGCGACCAACTCGACGTCGGTGGTGGGCACGCCGTCTTGAAACAGCGCGTGGTTTGTGGCGGCATCGCGCGCGAGCGTTGCCGTCTGCGACGCCGCTGAAAACCAGCCCGCGACCGCGACTGCGTTTGCGCCCGCGAACGTGGGCAAGTCGGGGTCGCGCGAGCGATGCACCGCGGGCCGAGCGAACACGGCACCTTGCACATCGGGCCACAAACGCTTGCGCGCAGCGCCGGCGGGGACCGCGGTGACGACGGTGTCAAGCGCGCCGGGCAACCACGCCGCCGACTCGATCGGGATGCCAGCCGACACGATCGCAGTGCCGACCACGTCCGCTGCAATCGTCAAACTCGATTGGCGGTGCAGTGGCGTGATGGTGAGTGTGGCGTCGATGTGGTGGACGCCAGCGAGCAACACGATGCGCGCTGGCACCAGCGGTGAGGCGGCGCGCAGATCGAGTGCATGCGCGATGGTGCGCAGCGGTTGTTCGCGCGTGCCGGCGGCACCGTCGTCGCCACTGGGATCGACGAACAAGCCCAGGAGCGCTTCGCCCTCGCCTTCGCCTTCGCCTTCACCTTCGCCTTCACCTTCACCTTCACCTTCACCTTCACCTTCACCTTCGCCTTCACCTTCACCTTCGCCTTCACCTTCACCTTCACCTTCACCCTCTCCTTCACTGCTGCCGGCTCCATCAGGGCAAGCCGCGGCGAGGAACAACACGGCGATGCACGAGGTGGTGTGTCGGTTCATGCTGCGCATGATGGCCGCCGATGGCTCGCGTGTCGATGGCGGTGACGACGACTCGGCCGATCCACCGATGTCCAAACGTCGAGGACCCCAGTCACGCGCATTTCATCGACGTTGGGAGGTGAACAACGTAATTGACGCAGCGTCACAGCGCGTTTCATCGCTGCGCCCGTCCGCGAACCGCAGAGTCCGAGCGCTAGCGTGGCCGACGCGGTCCCAGCCAGCCGCCGATGAACGGGGCCCGTTGACGGCAGGCGTGCGCGCACGATGATGCGCCTCATGATCCTTCGTGTGATGCCGATCTTGTTCGTGTTTGGGTGCGTGCCGATTGCCAACGTCGCTGACGCCAACGCCACCGGTGAGGGGGAAGGTGAAGGCGAAGGCGAAGGTGAAGGTGAAGGCGAAGGCGAAGGTGAAGGTGAAGGTGAAGGCGAGGGCGAGCTACCAGCCGATCCCTTCGTGCCGCAACCCGACACCAGCGAGGGCCTCACCAACACCAGCGAGGACGTCATGGCGCTGCTCGAAAACGGCGACCTCATCGGTGCGTGCGATGCATGGGAGGCAGACCCCAGCGACCGCCGTAAAGAATTGCTGTGCGGCAA
>JAYTVG010000400.1:0-1756 GCA_043744135.1 Deltaproteobacteria bacterium
CACCTGGCGCAGACGGCGCGTCGCTCGCTGGGGCGTTGTCCGTGCTGCTGTTGCGTGCCGGTAAGCGTCGCCGCGCGGCGTGACAGCGCCAGCGGGCGCACAGCAGTCTGCGCTTGGTTCGACTTGGTACGGCCCTGGCGCAAAGCTCCGCGTGCGCGTAGATCCTCCTGCAATCGTTTGATTGCAGGAGGACGTCATGGGCTTATTTGACAAGTTTAAGGGCGAGCTGGTCGACATCATCGAGTGGCTCGATGACACCAACGGTCAGACGCTGGTGTGGCGTTTTCCACGCTACCAAAACGAGATCAAAAACGGCGCACAGCTGATCGTGCGGCCGTCTCAGCAAGCGGTGTTCGTGTCGGAAGGTCGCATCGCCGACGTCTTCACCGAGGGCCGCCACGAGCTCACCACCAACAACTTGCCGCTGCTCACGACCATGAAGGGCTGGAAGTACGGCTTCAACTCGCCGTTTAAGTGCGAAGTGTATTTCGTCTCCACCAAAGTGATTGGGCCGCTCAAATGGGGCACACCCAATCCGCTGATGATGCGCGACCCCGACTTCGGCGTCATCCGCCTGGGCGCGTTTGGCACATATATGCTCAAGTGCGTCGACGCCAAGCTGTTGCTCAAAGAGCTCGTGGGCACCGATGGTGTCTATGACACTGACGAGATCAATGAAGTGTTGCGCTCGATCATCCAATCGAGTTTCGCGACGGTGCTTGGCACCAACAAGGTCGCAGCGCTCGACTTGCTGTCGAACTACGAACCGTTCGCGGCCGAGGTCAAAAAGCAGGTCGCGACGCAGATCGACGACGAGTACGGCCTCGACATCCCCAACTTGAAGATCGTCAACATCAACGTCCCAGAGGCGGTGCAAAAGGCCTTGGATGAGCGCTCGTCGATGGGCGCTTTGGGCAGCTCGACGCTGGGTGCCGCACCCAACATGGCCGCGTACCAGCAATACCAGATGGGCAATTCGTTCACGGTGCCGGGCGGCGGTGCGAACGCGGGCATGAACCTCGGTATGGGCGTCGCGATGGCTGGACAGATGATGAACCAACAACAAAGTCCAGCGATGGCGCAACCGCCGCCGATGCCACAAGCGCAGCAGTGGTTTTTTGGCGTCAACGGCCAAAACGTCGGCCCGCTGACGGCAGATGTGGCCAAGCAGTTCGTCACCATGGGTCAGATCAAGGGTGACACCTTGTGCTGGAGCAACGGCATGGCGGCGTGGACGCCAGCGGCGCAGGTGGCGCAGCTGTCGGGGATGTTTGGCGCCGGCGGCCCCCCTGCGCTCCCCGGCGGTGGTCCGCCGCCGATGCCGAAATAGCGTCGTCAGTCGCGCGCGTCACATGGGCACCCACGAGGGTGCCCATGTTTTTTTCGTCTCGCGATCAATTCACCGACCTTGGGAGATGAACGATTGAATTCATCGACCTTGGGAGATGAACGATTGAATTCATCGACCTTGGGAGATGAACGATTGAATTCATCGACCTCGGGAGATGAATTGAATCAATCCGCAATGAAAAACTCGACGCGGCGGTTGCTGGCTTTGCCCTCGTCAGTGGCGTTGTCCGCGATGGGTTTTTCGACACCGAAGCCCACACCCTCAAGGCGTGCTGCGTCGACACCCTTGCCCGTGAGATACTTCACGACGCTTTTGGCGCGGCGATCGCTGAGGTCCTTGTTCTTTGCAGCGTCGCCGACGTTGTCGGTGTGGCCCTCGACGCGCACTTTTTTGAGCTCGGGGTGG
>JAYTVG010000401.1:0-5600 GCA_043744135.1 Deltaproteobacteria bacterium
GGGGTTGGTTCGCGCAGCGCATCAGGCTGCTGCGTCATCGGCCTGAAACCCGGCACCCGCGAGGCATCCGCCTCGTCGCTTGCCGGCTCGGTCGGCTGCGGTGCCATCGACGTCGTCGTGGCAGCCGGCGGTGGCGGCTGGGTGCCTGCGGTCGCTTGCACCGAGGTTGCGTGCGCGGGTGGTGGCGGGGGGGCAACCGCGACCGCCGCTACGGGCGTTTGCACGGCGTCACTGTCGACGGGCGACGGCGGCAGCGTCTCTTCGAGCCGACCATGCAAAATCTCGTCGTCGTCAACGGCGGCGTCGGTCGGCGCGAGCCACGCCTCGATTTTTTGCACGAGTGGGGCGGCGAGCTGTGCAACCGGCGGCCGTTCGGTAACGTCGTAGATCAGGCCTTCAAAAAACAACTTCGACGCGATCTCCAAAGCTTCAAGGTCGCCAAAGTCGCTTTCGTCGACGACATCGAGCAGCGTGCGGCGGCCATCGAACAAACGCAGCAGGCCGTTTATCTCGTCGGGAATCTCCGCGAGACGGTCGGCTAGTTCGCCAAAATCGATCTCAAAGGTGCGATCGAGCGGCGGCAGCTGCTCGAGCAACCGCCCCCATTCATCCACGCGACGCATTCCCTCCATCAACAAACCTTGAGTGGACAGCTCAATGACGTCAGCGTCGTCGTGCGGCGTAAACTCCATTGAAAAGCTGCCGTCGTTCCAAACCAGCATGCGGTAAAACGCCCGCTCGCCAGTGAGCTTGCCCGTCTTTGCGTCGCAGACTTTGCCCTCACGAAACGAGATCAATCCGTTGCGCCCGCGCCCCTCGATGCGCAGACGTCCACTTTTGCGCCCGATCTCGACGGTCTGCATGAGGTCAACCAGGCCCATCTCACCTAGGGATCCGGCGAAGCTCGACGAGCGCTCGCGGCGCTCCATGGTCTCTTTTTCGCGCTTCTCAAGCAGCACGCGCACGCGCGTCAGCACCTCGCGGATGTAGATGGGTTTGGTGAGGTAGTCTTCGACACCAAGCTCCAGCCCGGTCACTTTTTGCTCGAGCTTGTTTTCCGACGACAAAAACACGATCGGCACGGCGCGCGTTTCGGGCGCGGCTTTGAGATTCGCCACCAACTCGAAGCCGTTTTCGTCGCCCGGCAATTTGGTGTCGGTGATGATGAGGTCGGGTTGGCTGTGGCGAATTTTTTCGCGCGCATCCGCCGCAGTTGTCGCCGTCGTGACCGAAAACCCGCTTTTGCGCAGGCTGACTTCAAGCATCCGTAGGCTTTTGCTGTCGGCATCGACGAGCAGCAGGTTTTTTTTAGCCACGGTCTCTCTCGGTGAAATGCGCGCGCACCAGCGGGCGAACGGCACGACATTCGGTTTTCCCGGAGTGCAAAGTCAAGCAATCATCGGTGTTCCGGCGCGGGCTTGGTGCTGCTTGTGCCGCGTGTAGGGCCAGCGCACACCCATGCGCCTCGCTACCGATCGACCTCGGAGCCGACGATGCCCAAGCTCACGATGATGGCGATGGCGTCGTCCATGCGCGCAGACGACACCACGGTGCCAAGGGCAGCGCAGGCGGCCAGCGAAGCCGTGCGGATGCGCACGCGCTGCAGGTGTGCGCCCTTGAGGCAAACGGTGACGGCCGTCTCGCCGTTTTGGGCCTCGAGCGCTTGCGCGCGCACCACGATCTCAGCGTCGCGAAACGTCGACACCTGCGTGGCTGCGTCGGCGGCGACGGTCGGACCCGCGTCGAGCATCGCCAACAACCGCACCACCAACACCAGCGACTGCGCAAGCTCGCCGTGCAGCACGCGCAAGCGCGCCGCGGTGCAACCGCCCTCGGCCACGACGGGCACGACGTTGAGCGCGCCGTAGCTCAGCGAGCGATCGCGGGCGCGTAGATCGTCGGCGACACCGCACGCGCGTACGGCGGGGCCGGTGAGCGCGTGCGCCAGTGCCTTGACGGCAGTGATGCGGCCGACGCCTTCAAACCGGCTGTGCGCTCGACCGTCGCGCGCCAGGTCGTGCTGCACGCTGTGAACAGCCGCACGCAAATCCTTCAGCGTCGCCAGCATGCTGCGCGCTTCATCGGCATCAAGCGCGCGTCGCAGGCCACCGACGCCACAAAACGTGTCGCCCAACAACAGCCCATCGAGCAAGCCACTCGCGGTGCGCGCCGCTTGTGTGAGCTTGCGGACCAGCGGCGCCCGATCCGGCGCCAATGCCGGGTGGATAAGCACGCTGAGATGGCCACGGATGCGGTTAAGCTCAAGCGCCACCGTGCGCCACACCGTTGCGTTGTTGGGTACGGCTGCGACGCCGAGGTGTTTTTCGAGCGCCAGCACGGTCGCAAGCTGCAACGGCAACGGTGCGAGTGGGTTTGCGCGGGCCACGCAGCGAATCAGCGCCAGCGCCCCGTCACCCCGCAGCTCACGCAGGTCGATCTGCTCCCCGGCCTTTTCGAGCCCCTGATGTAAAAAGCCCACCTCGGGATCGGCTGACACGATGCGGTCGCCGTCGAGCTCGACGCGCAGTGCCACCGGCCACGACAGCGCCGGGTGCAGCGGTCCAAAGGTATGCAGCAGGTGCTTGGCGAGCGCGCTTGGAGCCCCAGACCACGCACCCGTTGCGGACGCGCCGAGCAAAAGCTCCTCACCGCTAGGCCGCAGCAAGTCGTCGTCATCGGGAGGTGCTAGTGGCAAGCCGGGCGCTTGCGATTGGCCGACAGTGTCGGGCAGCTGGGCGCCGGGGAGCTGTTCGAGCAGGTGCCTCATGAGCGCCCCACAGCGCCGTCAACACCGCACCGACAAAAACCCGGCGTGTTTAAGCACCGCGTCACGGCGTCTCCGCGTCTTCACCGATGACATGCGGCACGCGCGCGTTGTCGATGGAGGGCACCAGCGGTTGGCTCTTGGTTGCCCGGTAGTCGCGACGTAGCGGGTGACCGACGAATCCCGTGTACAACAACAGCGGTCGCATCTGTGGGTGACCATCCGCGCCGACGCCGTGCATGTCGTACAGCTCGCGTTCCAGCCAGTTCGCGCTCGCGTGCACCGGCACCAGGCTGTCGAGGCTGGGCTCGTGGGCCGCCACGCTGCACTGCAACACGCAGCGGTAGCCAAGGCTCGACGAGCGCAACACGGCGTTGATGACGTAGCGGTTTTCGACCACGTCGGCACCGGCGTCGATAGCGAATAGGTCCATCAACAAGTCCATGCGCGTGTCAGCGTCGTCGCGCAACAACAGCGCCGTCGACCGCCAGCGCGGCGCCAGCACCACCAACAGCTCGTCAATGGCGTCGTCACCGGGCGCCACGCGCACAAACGCGCCACGCCCTAAGCGTCTGGTCGCGATGGCACCCACCGCGCCGACCTCGCTCATCGCACGCCTCCTCGGTCGGTCGCGTCAAGCGCAGACAGCGCCCGCGCGAGTTGTTGTTGCGTCGGCTGACGCGCGCGCACCACAACGTCGACGGCCATGATGTCGGCGAGGTTGTCGACGGATGCGTAGCTGCGGCCACGCGCCGGTTCGAGGTCGAGCCAAAGCACTTGCGCGGGACGCGCCATCGACGCGTGTGTGCGCACCAAAAACGGCGCCAGCTTGTGCGAGACACGCCCCACCACGACCAAGACGTCGGCGTGGCGCGCGTGGTTGGCGTCGGTGGGAATGCCGATGGGCAGCGCACGCGGCTCGAAAAACGCTGATGCAGTGTGGTCCGGCAGCGATCCGACAACACCCAAGCCAACGCGGCTTTTCTTGCGCGCCCACAAAAACACCGGGGCTAAAAACGCCTGGACACTAGCGATCATGAGCGTCGCGTGCATGCACGCCCTCTTGCAGCGAGCCACGACGCCACGCCCACCAAAGACACCAGGCGACGGCCGCGATGCCCGACACAAAGGGGACGCTCAGCCGCTGGGGGACCGCGGCCAACGTCAGCAACACGCCGATGACAGAACTCACCACGCTCGCGAGCACGACCAGCTCCACCAAGCGCGCATGAAAACGGTGGCGCCCGCCGTGCGCTTGCAGCTCGTGCAGCGCGATCGCCGACCGCATCACGTCGTCAGCGTTGAGCGATGGGCGCACCACAATGTGCACGCCCCACGCCACCGCCGCGGCTGCGACCACGAACACCGCCACATACGCAATGCACTCAACAGCCAGCATACCGATGAGTACCTTGCTATCGGCATTTTGGCACCATGCCGCGGTCTTTCGCTGTGGCAGGCAAGCGTAGACCCGACGGTGGTGTTGGGTGCGGCGTGCGCTTGAAGCCCAGCGTCACAGCACTAAAACCCCCTTGGCACCGCGCACGCAACCGACAACACACTGGCCATGCCCGTGACCCTCGACGACATCGTTGCTGCGCGCACACGCTTGCGCGGCGCCATTAAGCAGACGCCGACTCAGCGCGCCGATGCGCTCAGCGCGATGGTCGGCGCACACGTCGTGCTCAAACTCGAAAACTTGCAGGTCACCGGCTCGTTTAAGGCACGCGGCGCCGGCAACTGCTTGGCGCTGATGAGCGACGTCGACCGCGTACGCGGCGTCGTGTGCGCGTCCGCCGGCAACCACGCGCAAGGCGTCGCTTACCACGCGCAGCGCTTCGGCATGAAGGCCACCATCGTCATGCCGGTCGCGACCCCATTGATCAAGGTCACGCGCACCGCAGCGTATGGCGCCGAGGTCATCTTGTTCGGCGATAGCTACGACGACGCGTACGCCCGCGCGTCGCAGCTGGCGCTGGCGAGCGGTGCGGTTTACGTGCACGCCTACGACGATGACGCCATTATCGCCGGACAGGGCACCGTCGGCCTGGAGCTGCTCGAGCAAGTGCCCGACGCTGACGTCGTCGTGGTGCCCATCGGCGGTGGCGGTCTTATCAGCGGGATCGCGCTCGCGAGGAAAAGCGCCAACCCCCGCCTACGCATCGTTGGCGTTGAGGCCGTCGCGTTGCCGTCGATGTTGCGCGCTATGGAGGCTGGCACTCCCGTCGAGGTGCCGGCGGGCCGAACGCTCGCGGAGGGTATCGCCGTGCGCAAGGTCGGCACGCGCACGCTGGCGTTGTGTCAGCAGCACGTCGACGAGATCGTCACCGTCACCGACGACGAGATCGCGCGCGCGATTTTGCTGTTGCTCGAGGGCGAAAAAACCGTCGCTGAAGGCGCGGGCGCGGCGGCGGTGGCGGCGCTCATCGCTGGGCGCATCACGGGCGTCGCGCAAAAAACCGTGGTGGCGATGGTCTGCGGCGGCAACCTCGACGTGACGGTGCTGTCACGCATCATCGAGCGCGGCTTGGTGCAAAGCGGTCGCTTGACTCGGCTGAGTTTGGTGCTGCCCGACCGCCCTGGTGCGCTTGCAGACATGCTCGGCGAGGTGGCGGCACAGCGCGCCAACGTCGTCGAAGTGCACCACGAGCGAGCGTTTTTGCAGGGTTCGCTGTCGCAGGTTGCGGTGCAGCTCGAGCTTGAAACGCGCGGCCCCGAGCACGCGCGCGAGCTGCTCGCGGGCCTCGCTCGAAACGGCTACGTGCCTCCGGCCGAGCCCACCGAAAGCGGCGAAGTGGCGTGATCTCGCGTTGACGTCGAGGTTGCCGCCGCAGAC
>JAYTVG010000402.1:0-5599 GCA_043744135.1 Deltaproteobacteria bacterium
CCAGCCCCCAAACACCCCCTACCCCCGTGACCTCGTGGTTGAGGTGAGGTTGCGGCTGGCCGACCCGACTCGTTAGGCGACATGGATTTTTTTTGCGCGGCTGCGCAGCGGTTTTTGTTTTGCGACGTCGTTGCAGGGTTGTGACCTTTTTCGCGCAGCTGCGTAGCGGTTTTATTTTCACTCACCGGTCGGTGAATGGATTGTTCTCCCAGGCTTCATGATTCGCTAGGGTGCGCCGTGCTTATGGATCCGACACAGGCGCGTGCGTTTGCGACCGCCGCTGACCTCGAACACTGGCTCAAGCAACATCACGCGACCGCGCGCGAGTTGTGGGTGCGCGTCTTCAAAAAAGGCTCGGGGACGCACTCTGTGGACTGGAACGATTGTGTCCTTGCCGCGTTGGCGTGGGGCTGGATCGACGGGCAACGCAAAGCCTGCGACGACGCGTCGTTTTTTCAGCGCTTGACCCCACGGCGTCCGAAATCCAACTGGTCAAAAAAGAACACCGAACACGTTGAGCGTTTGATTGCGCAAGGGCGCATGCAACCGCCTGGCCTTGTCCTCGTCGACGCCGCCCGCAGCGATGGACGCTGGGATGCTGCATATGCTGGGTCCGCCGACATGGTGTTGCCCGCCGAATTTTTGACGGAACTGCAGCACAACCCCACGGCCGCACAATTTTTCGAGACGCTCGACAGCCAAAACCGCTTCGCGATCTATCACCGTTTACACATCATCAAACGCGCTGACACGCGTACCAAACGCATCGCGCAAATGGTCGCGCAACTCGCACGTGGTGAAAGGTTTCATTGAGCAAACGCCTCCCACGCGCCGTGCTGTTGTTGGGCTTCGTGAGCTTCTTCACCGACGTGTCCAGCGAGATGATCTTGCCGCTGCTGCCTGCGCTCGTGCTGTCGGGGATGGGCGCATCGCCTTTAGTGCTTGGTCTGCTCGACGGCATCGCGGATGCGCTGTCAGCGGTGTTGAAGCGCATGGCGGGCCAGCTGTCGGATCGCGCGCCGAGGCGAAAGCCGTTTTTGCTCGTCGGCTACGGGCTGTCTGCAGCGGTGCGCCCCGTGATGGGCTTCGCCGCGTCGCCGGTGCACGCCGTTTTGGTGCGCGCGTTTGATCGCGTCGGCAAAGGCCTGCGCTCAGCACCCAGAGACGCGCTGCTGTCCGACGCGGTCGCGCCCGACGACGCCCAGCGCGCGTTTGCGTATCACCGCACGATGGACCACGCGGGCGCTGTGGTCGGGCCGTTGGTGGCGGCGGGACTGCTCGCGTGGGGCTTGAGCGTGTCGAACACCATGAAGGCCGCATGGCTGCCGGGTGCCGTAGCGTTTTTGGTGTTGCTGGTGGTGCGCGAGACTCCGCGCGCGCTGCCAGCGACGACAACAGCGGTCGTGAGCGGCGCGCGCACACCGGCGCAAACGCGGCTGTTGTTGACGATCGCGCTATTTTGCGTCGCGTCGCTGCCGGATCTGTTTTTGTTGTTGCGCGCGCGTGAGCTGGCGTTGTCCGAGGCCACCATGCCGCTGTTGTGGGTGGCGCTGCACGTCGCCAAAGTGCTCGCGGCGCACGCGTCTGGAACTATCAAGCGCTACCGCGACGTGTGCGCAGTCGCGTTTGCATGCGTCGCTGCTGGTGCGTTGGTGTTGCTGTGGCAGCACGCAGCCGCGGTGTGGATCGGCGCCGCTGTGCTAGGCCTAGGCCATGGCTTGCGCGAGCCTGCTGAAAAGTCGTTGGTGCGCGCGCTGTCAAGCGATGCCACGCGCGGCGGCGCGTTTGGCACCTACCACCTCGTGAGTGGCTTTGGCGCCCTGGGTGCGGGGTTGCTGCTCGGCGGCGTGTGGACGCAGTCGGGGCACGTGGCCGCCTTGAGCGTGTCCGCTGTGCTGACGCTCGTCGCCGCTGTGCTGATGGCGCGGCGTGAATCGTGAGCGCACACGGACATCCACGCAGCCAACCCTGCTAGCGTCCGGCCTATGGAATCGTCCACCGTCGCGCTGGCCGGCAAAAAGAAACACGAGCGCGTGGGGGCGTTTGTGTTGGTGGACGAAATGCCGGGCGGCGGCCACGCCCGCATCTTTCGCGCGCGCTACGAACCCGAGGCCCGCGACGCCACGATCGCCCTAGTCCCCGGCGACGCCGCCATCATCAAGGTGCTGCGTGACAACGCGCTGCGCGATTCCAAGGCACTGACGGCATTTTCGCGCGAGGCCGAGTTGATGGGCATGATCGAGCATCCGGGTGTGGTGCGCGCCGTCAGCCGCGGCGTGACGTCGGGGCGTATGTGGAGCGCGCTTGAGTATGTCGAGGGTGACGATGTCGCGACCTTGCTGCTCGCGATGCGTCAAGACAGCGTGCGCCTGCGTCCCGAACTCGTGGTGTGCATCGCCGCCGACGTGCTGTCCGGCCTCGCGGCTGCGCAGGCCTTGGTGGACGCGCGCGGCCGCAGCCTCGGGCTCATCCACAGAGACATCACGCCAAAAAACGTCATGATCGACGTCAAAGGCCACGCGAAGCTGCTCGACTTCGGCAACGCGCTGTTAAGCTTGCGCGAAGAACCGAGCGCCGAGCTGATTGGCACGCCCGGTTACCTCGCACCTGAGCAAGCACGCGGCGAGCAACTCACCCAAGGTGTCGACGTGTACGCTATCGGCCTGCTGATGTTTGAGCTGTTGTGCGGGACGCGCGCGTACCCCATCGACAGCTACACCGACAAGGCACTCCTCGAACAGCACGCCAACAACCGGCGCGCGCCGTGGCCGAAGTCCATCGATGTGCCCTTGGAACTGCGCGCTGTGGTGGACCAAGCCACCATGGCAACGCCCGAGCAGCGCCCCGCTGACGCCGCCGCGTTGTTCGCGCTGGTGGACGGCCTGCAACAAGACGCCGACGAAGCCCGACGCCGCATCGCGCTCATCGCGCAAGACCTAGCGTGGTCAAACCCCGAAAAACCCGCGCCGCTGTTTATGGGTTGAGTCCGTTACTCGACGACGTACGTGACCACCGTTGTCGCGGCACCGACGGCGACGGCGACGATCGACACCCCCACCACGATCCAGCCGATCGGCACCGCCACAAACGCGGCGTCTTTGTCTGCGCCGCTGCTGGTGCGTGAGCGCAACGTCTCGGTCGCGAGCGCGACAATACCGCCGCCGACCAGCGCACCGACGACGCCCGCGCCGACGACCGCTGCACCAATCACCATCGCAGGGTTGACGCTGGCTTGACCCGCAAACAGCCGCTGCACAGCGTCGGTCGTGCGCTCCAGCGCCAGCGCCGACGACGGCGCGCGCACCACCTCGCGCCCTAAGGTCTTGCCGCTGTGCGCGTCGTAGCGCGAGATGCCGACCACCAACAGCTTGTCGATGCGCGTGACGTCGCCAAACACGACCTCGTCGGCGCCGAGCGCTCCCGCGAGCTCGGCGGCGCACGCGGCGCTGTCGCATCCTGCGGTGGCGCGTTCGCCCTCGAAGTCCATGGCGCTTTTGAGCTCCGCGTAGCTGGTCACGTGCACATCACTGCGGCCGGTGAGAGCGAGCACGGCTTGTTGCGACAACGCGTGCGCGAGCTTGTTGTCGTCGACGTCGGCTTTGAACTCAAGCACCAACACCGTCGGCGTCGCGACGTCAACGGCAGGCGCAGCGATGACCGACAGCACGGCCCAAAGCGCGACGCCGGTCATGGGATCTCGATGCACGCGGCGTTGCTGGTGTTGCCCGGGTCATCGTCGAGCGCAAACGCAAAGCTGGTGGTGCTCGCGATCAAGCACACGGCGACGCTCATGCTGCCGAGGTGGCCGTGCGTGCCGCTGTCGGCGCGCGCGATGTTTGCAGGCGGTGGGGTCGTGGTGCCGCCGCTGTAGCGCACCTGCACCGGGAATTCCTCGACGTCGACATCGGCCTCGTCGTCGAGAAATTGGAAGTTAAACAAGAACGCGTCCGAGCCGGCGGTGCAGCCATAGCCGGCCGCGCCCGCAGCGGAAAAGCGGCTGACGAAGATCGGTTGCCACACCCACGGCGCGTTGCTTTGGCGCGCGAAAAACTGGCTGGCATCCGCGCAATCTTGCGGTGTGTTGGCTGGCGGTACACAGCGCCCCGCGTCAACATGCGTCTCATCGACGCAGCCGAGATCTGCGCTGCAGCCGTCGACACGGCAATCGTCACCTTCACCTTCACCTTCACCTTCACCTTCACCTTCACCTTCTCCTTCTCCTTCACCTTCACCTTCACCTTCACCTTCACCCTCACCGTCGGCGCGGACTTGCGCGGCGGCGCGCGCGCACACGTTGTCGACACAAAACGGCGTGCTTGAGGGACAATTGCGATCTGACGCGCACGGCACCACGGCCGGAGCGCACGCGCACAGCACCACCGCAAACACGCTAAATGCGCGCACGGCTACAGGTTTGCCGTGCCAAACGTGTCGCACACCCTCATATCGCCGGCGTCCATGCCGGCTTTAAACCAGCGCATGCGCTGCGCAGACGAGCCGTGGCTGAACGATTCCGGCGAGACGTGGCCGCTGCCGCGCTTTTGCAGGGTATCGTCGCCGATCGCGTTCGCGGCGCGCAGTGCCTCTTCAAGGTCGCCAGCGTCAAGCAGACCCTTTTGCTTCGCGAATGCTCCCCACACGCCTGCGTAGCAATCAGCTTGCAGCTCCATCTTCACCGACGCGCCGGTCGCGCCCTTTTGCTGTTCGTCGCGGTGCGCGTCGTTGACGCCAGTGATGTTTTGCACGTGGTGGCCGATCTCATGCGCGATGACGTAGGCGGCCGCGAAGTCGCCGGGGGCGCCGAATTTGCGCGACAGCTCGTCGAAGAAGTCGAGGTCCAAGTAGGCTTGCGTGTCACCCGGGCAATAAAACGGGCCGACCGCGGACGACGCTTCGCCGCACGCGGTGTCGACGGCGCCGCGAAACAGCACCAAGTGCGGCTCGGTGTAGCGTTTGCCAAGTTTGGCGAACTGCGCGTTCCACACTTCTTCAGTGGTGGCGAGAATCTTGCGCGAAAACACCGCGGCTGGATCGTTGGGATTGACGGGCGCTGCGGGCGCCGAATCCGCCATGCCGCCACCGCTGCCAGCGATCTGACCGAGCAGCGACAGCGGGTTTTGACCCGTGATGGCGCTGACGACCAACACGAGCACGATGGTGCCTCCCGACAGTGCGACGCCGCCGCGGCGCACGCCGCCGCCACCGCTGCCACGCCGATCTTCCACGTTGTCGCTCTCGCGCTGTCCATCCAATTTCATCGGCCACCTCTTGCGCGCACCCTGCCGCTTGGCCGTGCACGCGTCAACGGCGAGCCGCGGCGAGCGCCCGCGGTCTTTGCGGTCGCGCCTGGTGCGCGCCGACGATGGCGTCGTTTCACAACCTCAATGGCCCGCAGCAGTCGTCGGCGCTGGGCCCGCATCGAGCGGCATCCCGATGCTGACTGGCGCAGGAGCCACCGCGGCGCGCACCAATTCGGCAATCACGTCGTCGTTGGCATAGCCATCGTTCACAGTGACCATATGCTCGAAGCGGCGCGGCGCGAGATCGCTGTTCGCGGTCAGCCGGATCACGGTACCAACGACGCGCCCAGGCCAGCGTT
>JAYTVG010000403.1:0-1754 GCA_043744135.1 Deltaproteobacteria bacterium
CCACCGAAATCAACCTGCGCTTAGATACGCTCAAAGACATCGTGCTGTTTAAGCACCTCGACATGAGCGAGCTGTGCAAGGTGCTCAACGTCGCACACGCCGAGCCGGTCGATGTCGGCGACGTCGTGGTGCGCGAAGGCGAACCGGGCGAGAGCATGTTTGCGATCTTGGAAGGCAAGTTTGCCGTCACGCGCTTGGGCCAACCCGTGTGTTGGCTTGAGCCCGGCACGCACTTTGGCGAGATGGCGCTGTTTAACAGCCGGCCGCGCTCAGCGACCGTCACCGCGATGGATCGCGCGCGCGTGTTGGTCCTCGATCGGGCGCGCTTCAACGAGCTCGCGCAACGTGAACCGGCGCTCGGCATCAAGCTGTTGTGGGCGCTTGCGCAGGTGTTGTCGTTGCGACTGGATGAAACCAGCGGCCAACTGTTCGGGCAGCTGCCGCATCAAAAGCGTGACACCGACGTCACCACGCCATTTCGCGGCGACACACTGCCGTTTGGCGCACCCCCGCGCTCGCCTGAAAAGAAGCCGACATGAATGTGACCCTCCTTTCGCTGTGTGCCTTGTTTCATTGGTCTGCCCAGGTCGTGCCAGCGGATGGCGTCGCGTCGACCACGGATGTGAACAGCGTCGCACCCGCGGCACCGTCGGTGAACGCCGTGCTGGCCTCCCCATCAGCAGTGCAGGTCGGTGCGCGTCCGCCAAGGCCGGTCACCTGGGACGACCGCAAAAACGCCGCCACCGCATCGGGCGTGTCGGCGTTTGTTGGCGTCGTGCTCGGTGGCTTGGGCATTCCGGCAGCGTCGGGATTGGCGCTTGCGAACGTCGGCGGCGCCGGCAGCCAAGACGTGTTGCTGGTGGCGGGCGTGGTGGGCGGTGCTGCGGGTGCTGCCATTGGTGGCGCCGTCGGTGCCGTGCCGACAACGACGTCATGGGTGGGGCCGCTGGCGGTGGCGGGTGCGGCGGCGGCAGGATCGCTGGTTGGCCTGATCCCGACGGCACTGTTGGGTCGCTCGGGGCTGTCGGGCAGCAGCGAATCCCTCAACGACATTGCCTATAGCGCCCTGTTGGTGACGACGATGGTGTGCGCCGCTGGTGCAGGGGCCGGCGCAGCAGCGCTGATGGCAGCCCCCACGGAGCTCAAAGAGCAAAGCTAGCGACGGCAACGTCACCCAGCCGCAACATCGTTGACGTTGAACACGGCGCTTGGGCGCGCACCGTCATGAAGTGCATGCGCCAGCTGCTGCATGCAGTCGTGCGTCGCCGCGGCGTCGTTCCCCAGACAGCCGTGCATCGTGAGCGTCATGCTCAAGCAGCCGTGGGCGGTGATCATCGATAGCGCCGTCGGCGTGCGGCGGTTGACGGGCGGCACGAGCGCCCACCGATCCTGCGTCGACCACACCCCGAGGTTGGTCAAAAACGCGAAGCCAACTTTGTCCGGCGAAAAATGCTGCACCGCACGCACGCGCGCATCACGCGACAACAGCGCGCTTGACACCCGCGACAACAGCCGCGGCACGTGTTGACGGCCCGCGTCGATGCGGCTGCGCAACGCGGCGTGCGCTTGCTGCGCACTGATGCCGTCGTCGACGGGGACAAACACCACGCCGGCGTCGTTGCCCAGCGTGGTGCTGCCTGCGCTGCGGGTGTTGACCGGCACCATCCAGCGCCGCGGGGTGTGCGGCACCAGCAGCGCGGCGGCGAGCACACGGTCGGCATGCGCCAACACCAGCGCCGTCAACCTCACGCCTT
>JAYTVG010000404.1:0-5588 GCA_043744135.1 Deltaproteobacteria bacterium
GGCCTCGTCGAACTGCCACGACGCATACGGCACCGGGCTGCCATCCGCGGGGGCCGTGGGGCGGGTCTTGAGCTCCAGCGGCGACAGGTTGGTGATCACCGCGTGGTCGAAGGTCGCAAAAAACGGCAGCACCGCGCCCAAAATACCACCGACGTTGAGGTTATCGCTGCCGGTGACCTGCGTGATGATGGGTCCGATCTTCGCGAGCGCGACCTTGCCGCCGATAGCCCACGCCATGTTAGGGCCGGGTGAGCCAAAGGTGACGTAGTCGCCCTTGATGTCGTCGGCGCCGAGGCCCAAGACCAGGCCGGAAGGCAACGGCACAAGCTGGCCACCTTCTGCCGTGACACCCTGCAACTCCACTTGGTAGTCGGCGATTTCGCCGAGGATCGTGCCGAAGTCCAAGTCTGTGATGGCGGCGTTGATGGCCATGCCGGCCAAGCCGAGCGAGATGTCGCCCTTGGTGTCAACTTTGCTGAAGTCAAAGTGGCCCTTGAGACCCGCCGCGCGCGTGGTGTCGGGCAACGCCGCCGTGTAGATCACGATGTCGGCGGGCGGGTCGATGACGGTGTGCCATTGGTGCGTGACGGGGAACGTCGACAGGCTGTTGGCCACGCCCGTAAACGTCGCGGCGCCGTCAGCATCGGTGGTGTCTGCGACCGGGCCCGCACCGACGTCGGCTGCCACCGGCACGTTGCTCAGCGGCTGGCCCGAGGCCAAGTCGAGCACCACGATGCGAGCTTCGCCGTTGGCGAGTGCTGGGTAGACGCGCACGACACCGTCGCAGCTGGCCGCTCCCGACGCGGCCGTGACGGTGACGTTACACGGCGCCGCGCCAGTGCATGCGCCGGTCAACACACCCGCGGCGCTGATGCCGGTGCCCGACCAGGTAAATGTCGTGTGCGGGACCAGGTTGCCCTCCGCGTCGTAGCCCGTCGCCTCGAGGTGCAGCTCGGCGCCCGGCGTCAACACGGCGGATGCGAGCTCGCCGGAACCGTTGTTAATCTGACGGCCACCGGTCGCGATGGCGCACGTCGCTGCGGACGGCGCGTCTGCGACGCACACTGGCTCGCCACCGCTGTACGTGCATAGCTGGCCATCCGTGCAGCCGTCGCCGCTGCCGGGATCGCAAGGATTAGGATTGACGCAAATGCCGCGGCGCGGCTCGCAAATCTTGTCGCCATCGCAGTCGCTGTTGTCGAAACAGACGAGTTGCACGCAACAGCCGATGTCGCCACCTGCGGACTTGTCACAAAAACCACCGCCACATTTGCGGTCGTTGTTGCATTCCTTTTGGTCTGCATCGCAAACGCTGACGCCAGCGTCTGGGGCGGCGCCAGGCGCGCACGACGAAAACAGCAGCGCCGCGGTGAGGCCGCTAGCAAGGGTGAGCAACGTCAAAGGTGTCCGTAAAAAAGTCATCGCATGCGCTCCAGTGTGTCGTGTGGCCGTAGCCGCTAAATCCAGTGGCACTTTCACCAGGGCGGGTGAATACCTGCTGACGGCGGAGTTGTACCCGTAAGCCACGGACATCGGCAATGGCTTGATGGCGGATCTGCGCACTTTCGTGCGGCGTTGACGACGCGTTGACGGCCGCCATCGAGGGCTTTATGCCGCTCGACGCGCCAAGTGATGCGGTGCAGTCACTCATGGCGTTGAGGCGTCGTTTGGGCTGGCGTGTGCAACGTAAAGAAAGGTCCGGTGCGGCATGGGCATGTTGTCGTTTAAGAGTGTCGCGGTCGGATTTTTGCTGGTGTCGACGTGCGCGTGCAACAAACCGCCGCCACCTCCCGACGACCCAAACGGCCCAAAGCCGGGCACCGGCGCGGCCCAGTGCACCGTGGGCGAGCAAGAGATCGCCCTGCCCGACGACGCTGCGTTTCGCCCCGCCGGCGGGGCGCTCGACTTGGACTGCATCGCAAACCCGCGCGTCATCGCTGAAGGCAACGCGCTGACGCTTGAGGGCTGCATCGATGTGTTCGGCATCGGTGGCGCTGTCATTCGAGGCGTCAGCCTCAGCGTGTTTGGCGTCGACCAAGATCCATCGACCGACGCGCCGCGCTACGGCACCACTGCAGTCGCGGTCGAAGACGACGCCGCGCAGTTTGCGTGTGACGGCGCGGACGCCAACGCTACCGCGTGCCTTGCGACTGGGTGCGCCAAAGGTGGCTACTACCGCCTCGACGGCGTGGCCTCGAACATCCCGCTCAACCTCAAAGTGTTCGCGACCGACAACAGCACCGTCATCAACACCTATAGCTTCGACGTGGTTTTTTATGAGGAACTCGCGGACGTCGACGGCGTGTACCGCTATGAGGCAAACGTCATCTACCGCTCGACGTACGATTCGCTGCCCACGGCGGGCGGGCAGCACATCGACGGCCAAGGCGACGTCACCGATGGCGAGGGGCGCGGAGTCGTCGCGGGCGAAGTGCACGACTGCGCGGACGCGATCGTCGCCAAGGCCACCGTCACCTCGAGCGGTTACGACAGCAGCACGCGCGTGACGTACTTCGACGGTGACCTCGCAGACGAAAAGCCGCTGCTCACCCAACTGTCCACCAACACCGACGGCCTGTACGTCATGCTCAATGCCACCACGGATGCGACCAACAATGTCCACGTCATCACGGGTGCCATCGTTGACCCCGCGGACCCCGAGCAATGCCTGTCGATGTCGACGCGCACCATCAAAGCGTTCCCGGATAGCGTTTCCATCGCCACCTTGCGCGGTGACCTGCCCGTGTTGCCGTAGCTGCGGGCCCGCTCAGGCCGCGCGTTTGATGTCGGCACTGACTGCGATGTCGACGTCGACCACGCTGGGCGTGTCGCCAGCCAACCGCCACGGCCAACCAGGCGGGATGTACGCGTCGGCTGGAATGTCAGCGCGCAACGTCTCGTGGAGCTGCGGCAGGCGCGACCAGTGCAGCCCTGGCACCGTGTGGTGTGCCGTGTGAAAACCCAAGTTGCCGGTGCAACGGTTGTAAAACGGTTGCAGCATGTTGTTGGACGCGACCGCGTGCGATTGCGTGCCCCGCCCTGCATGGTGCGCGTAGGTGGCCCACGCCGTCCCCCACAGCGAAAACGCCGGCGCCAGCACGAACACGAACAGCCCCGCGAGCGGACGCAGCCACACCAAACCCACCACGACCGACAACGTCAGCGCACCCATCCATGCGAAGGTGGCGCGCGCGCGCGGGTAGCGTTTGCCGACGGCCCACGCCCGCTGGTACGCGGTCAGCGCCACGCTCCAGCTGTATTCCATCTCGCCCATGGTGGTGCCGTCTTGGCGTTGCCAGCGTGATTCGTCCTTGCGTTGATCGAGATACGTCACGTGATGCCCGAGGCTGTGGTGCAGCACCCACGCATGGCTGGTGATGCCCGTGTGCAGCGCGTACATGATCTCAAGCGCGCGATTGAGCAGCGCGGCGCGAAACACCGGCACGTGCTGGTGGTGGTGGTTGAAGGCGCAAACGCACGCCTTGGGCAAAATGCCGACGCCAAACCACAGCAACAGCAACAGCGGATGGGTGACATTGAGGTAGATCGCGATGTCCACGCACAACAGCAGCGTGAACGCCATGACGTAGACGCGGTCTTCTCGATAGCGAAACACCGACATGGCTTTGACGCTACTGCAATTGCACGGTCACGGAAGCAAAACCGCGCGCGACATCAAGATTGCCGTATCCCGAGTGGCCGAGCCCGGCAGCGGTGGGTAGTAACCTGGACGGCGTCCGCGCTCGATAAAACCGGTTGCGACGTACAGCGCGTGCGCGTTTTTGTTGTGTGCGCGCACTTCGAGCCAGGTGCTGCTGCAGCCACGCGCCGTCGCGGACGCAAACGCGCAGCGCAGCAGTCGGCGCGCGAGCCCCTGACGGCGGGCAGTCGGCGCGACCGCGACGTTGAGCACCCACAACTCGTCCAACATCTGGCGACAGGCAAGGTACGCGCACAGTGCGTTGGGTTCGCGAGGTGCATCAACACGACGGCCGAGCTCGCCGTCAACCCGCGCGTCGACCTCAGCGATGCCGAACACCAACGCGTCATCGTGCATGAGCTCGAGCAACAGCTGGTCTTCACTCCACGGCAAGCTCTGTGCGGCACATTCAACGGCGTGGGCTGCCGCAAGGTCGTGCACAGTCAAGCGACGCGCTTCAATCAAAGTGCGCCACGACCCGCACCTCAAAGGTGAGGCGCAACTTGGCCACGAGCGCGTCAAACAGCGCACGGCGCTGACGTTCGCGCACAGCGCTGAGGGCGTCGGGCTCGTGGGGGTGGCTGGCGGCGAATTCAGCCGCGTCAGCAGCTGAAACCTCGTGCGCGGGCGCGAGCGTGACTGCGAGGTAGCGCTCCACCAGCAGGTCGCGTCGAACGCGCGCCCGAATGAAGTTGTCGTCGACGTCGTCACGGGCACGAAGTGCCAGCGCAGTCGGGGTCGACCACGCGGCCAGCTGGGCGGCTGATCGCACGTCCGCTTCAAATGAGCTCGTGGCTGACACCGACGCACGCTGCGCTTGCGCAGCGATGAGCTCCTGCAGCACCACTTGGTCGAGCACCGCTTGCATCAAGCGCGCGTCGACGGTGGCGTGCACGGCCGCGTCGCCGATGCGCTCAAGCACCGTCAGCGTCGCCTCAGCGCGCACCTGCGACACCGTGATGACCCGGCGATCCACCACGGCCGCGACGGCATCGACGAACATGAGGTCGCTTGCTGGTGTCGCCGCGGGCAGCGCGGGTGCCGGCACCACGACGCCCAATGCCGCGCTCGCGATCGCACCCCCCAGCCCACGCGCGATCATGCCGACAGGTCCCAAATGTGCTCGAGCAGCGCGTCGCGCCCGATGCGCTCCGTCGACGAAAACGCCAACACCGTGGTGGGCGCTACGCCGAGCGGCTCAACGAGTTTTTTGATGTGAAGCTTACGTTTAGCGGGTGCGACGCGATCGATCTTCGTCGCCACCAACAAGCTTTTGCGCCCGCCCTCGTTTAGACCTTCGAGCATCTCTTTGTCGTCTTTGGTGGCGACGTGGCGCGCATCCACCAACTGCACGACGCACACCAAACCGTCGCGGGCCGTCAAATACGTCGACAACAGCTTACCCAAGCGTGCCTTTTCGCCGGCGGGCACTTTGGCGTAGCCGTAGCCGGGGAGGTCCGCGAACACGACGTCGCGCTTCTCGGACACCGCACCCGAGTGCCCCACCCTGCCGAGCGTGACCTTAAACAAGTTGACGTTGCGCGTTTGGCCGGGGGTCTTTGAGGTGCGCACCAAACCGCGCTTGTCCATCATCGTGTTGAGCAGCGACGATTTACCGACGTTGCTGCGACCCACAAACGCAAACTCAGGAGCCGGTGCCGCGGGTAGACCGTCGCCACGCGCAGCAGACAGCCAGTACACAGCGTCGAGCACCCGAAGGCGTAAGCCCGTGCTCACGAACTGCCGTAGCCGTGCAGGCCGTCAGCAAACCAGCCGAGGTTGACACCCAAAAATCCCGCCAAGATGACGAAAAATCCGCACACACCGATGACCGCCGACGGTACGCCGACCCAGCCGTACGTGACGCGGCCGTGCAGATACGCCGCGT
>JAYTVG010000405.1:0-1750 GCA_043744135.1 Deltaproteobacteria bacterium
GCGCACGGCAATGCGGCTGGCGCCAATGCCGTCGTCGTCGTACGCGACGACACGCACTTGGTAAGGCCCCGTGTCAACGTCGGTGTCAGTCACCAGCGCCGTTTGTAAGATGGTCGGTGC
The DNA here is from genome assembly GCA_043744135.1 of Deltaproteobacteria bacterium. Lineage (GTDB taxonomy): Bacteria > Myxococcota > UBA727 > UBA727 > VGSZ01 > JAYTVG01. Next base: position 121 of record JAYTVG010000405.1, read on the forward strand.
CGCGTTGTCGCACGCGCCCGCCGACCACAACAACGTCGCCATCACGCAGGCATGCGCGACGCGGCTCACGTCTTGCTCCTGGGCCGCTTGAGCATTCGGTGCAGCTGTGCGGCGCGAGGATCGAGCGGTACTTTGGGCAAGGTCGCGTCGGTTGGTTTTGGCGCAGCAGACTTTTGTGGGGTGTCTAGTGCCAGCTCAGCTTGCGCCGGTGTCGTCGACAACACGTCGGCGAAGCCCAGCTCCGGCGGCGCACGCCACGTGCGTTCACGGCGCGCTTGCTCGTCGGCGACGGACTCGATGCGTTCGGCGTCGGTCGCCATGCCGCTGCCAGCGATCGTTGTGCGAGCTTCGACGCGTCGATGTTCCGCCATGGCGTAGCGTACCCTGCGGGCGGTGCGCGCGCTACGGTGTCAGCACGACGTCAGGTTCGACCGACGAAACACCCTCGGTGCCACGCAGCGTCGCCACACCCGCCGCCGGCAGCTCCACTGTGAGTTGGTTTGACATCCACCAGCGCTCCACGACCTCACCGTTGACGGTCGTCACCGCCTTTTGCACCTCGGGGAAGTTGCGCGCCTGCTCAGCGCGCATCTTGGCAACGTAGGCGGCCACCCCAGCTGGGTTGTCGATCAACAGCGCACGGTAGGCGCTGCGGTCGGGAAGCGTCGCTTTCACGGTGACGACCCATCGGCCGCGTCCTTGTGATCCTGCGAGCGGTGTGGCTTCGGGCTGCTGCGTGCCGCTCGTACAGCCCACCAACATTGCAACACCAAGGACGCGCAATATCTTCAGAGCCGGCATCGCGGTCGTCGTAGGCATGCGGTCGGTGTGCCGCAACGATGGGCACAGCTCAAGGCCTCGGTGAAGCAATTCACCGACCTTGGGAGGTGAACAATTAAATTCACCGACCTTGGGCATCGACGCGACTCGCCCTAAGATCTTGGCGCGAAGGTCGCGATGCGCTCACCCAGCGTCAACGCGGTCTTCGCTGCTTGCGTGTCAAGCGTGAGCGCACCCGCCGTCGCTAACAGCACGATGGTCGAGCCAAACTCAAAGCGGCCCCACTCCTCACCCTTGTTGACACGCTTGGGCGGATCGTAGCTGCGCACTTCGCTGGCGCGGGCACCGTTGTTGGTGGTCAAGTCGTCGAACGTCACGCGCACCTTGCCCACCATGGTGGCGCCGACCGCGACCATCGCGATCAGTGCGTCAGGGCTTTGGTGCGGGCGCAACAGTGCGATGACCCGCTCGTTTTTGGCGAACAGCCCGTCGACGTAGCTGATGCCCGCAGCGTTGACGGGCCAAAGCGCGCCCGGCACGTGCCGCGCGCCGACAATGTCGCCGTCGCAAGGCGCATGAAACCGATGGTAGTCCTTGGGCGACAGGTACAGCGTCGCAAAGCTACCGCCGTCGAAGCGCGCTGCAGTCACCGCATCATCGAGCAGCGCCGCCACCGGATACGACCGCCCCTTCACCTGCAGCAGCGTGCCGTGGTCGACGCGGCCCGACGCACCCCACGCACCATCGCAGGGCGACACAAACGCGTTCGTGGCGCCGTCGATGGGGCGCGCGCCGTCTTTGAGCGCACGCACGAAAAACGCCTGCACCGAGGTAAACGACGCGATGGGTT
>JAYTVG010000406.1:0-1750 GCA_043744135.1 Deltaproteobacteria bacterium
CGCACACGTCGCTACGTCCTCGTCACCGCCGTCACACCGCGGATGCGCTCGAGGCTGCCGATGAGGGCGTCGGTGGGCACGACACGCTTGTCGTCACAGGACTGCAGCATGACGCGATAGCCGCCGGGCATATCCAAAAACAACCGCGTCGGCACGATGCCGGGATGGGATGCACAGATGGCCGCGAGGCTCTCTAAAATGGGCATGATGCGATCGTCAGCGCGGTCATGGTCAGCGTCGTTGCGCGGGTCAAAGCGAGCCGGCGTGGCGGGCGCCTGCGCGACGCGTGGCACCTCCAACACCACGTCCAAGTAGCGGGTGCGCTTGATCTGAGCGTCCGCCAGCAACTCGACGGTCTCTGCGCGCATCTTGGGCGTCAGCACTTTGCCGTCGTCATCGACATCGTCGATTAAGGCGCGCCCCTTGATGAGCACCGGCGCGCCCGCCTTTAAGATCGGCTCAGCAGCCTCGTAGACACGCGAAAAGCACAGCACCTCCGCTTGGCCAAAGGTGTCTTCGAGCGTCACCACCGCCCAGCGTCCGTCGCCGGTCTTCATCTTGCGTTCCTTAAGGCTGGCGACGATGCCAACGCACGCGGCCTCCCCGTTGTGACGCTGGTTCACCAAATCCACCGTGGGCATGGCGCCGAGTTTGCGCGCGTCGTCGACGTAACGATCGAGCGGATGGCCTGATAGGTAAAAACCCACAGCCTCGCGCTCATTTTTAAGACGCTCATCAGCACCCCATTCACCGACCTCCGCGTAGCTCTCCGTCGACACGGCTGCGCAACTGGGGCCCGCCATCAAATCAAACAGCGACGTTTGGCCGCTCTCTTTGTCCTTGCGCTTGTTCGACGCCACCTCCAGGGCGCGATCGCAGGTTTGAAACAGCTGTTGTCGGGCCCGCCCGAAGCCATCAAGCGCGCCGGACTTGATGAGCACCTCGAGAATCTTCGAGTTCACCTTGCCGCCGCACTCCTCCAAAAAATGGTACAGCGACGTGAACTTAGCCTGCTCGCCTGGCAAGCCCGACGCGTTGACCGCGCCGACGCGACTGCGCGCATCCAAGATCGCCTCAAGTGCGGTGTCGCCGAGCCCTTTGACGGCACTCAGACCAAAGCGGATGCGGCCGTACACCGTGCCGCGGTGCTTGCGCCGGTTGCGCAGCTCATCGTCGACGCTGTCCTTGCTCACGTACTGCACACTGAACGACTTCTGCGAGACGTTGATATCGGGCGGCAGCACTTCGATGCCGTGCGTGCGCGCCTCTTGGATGTACTTCACGACGTTTTCTGTTGAGCTCACCTCGGTGGTCAACAGCGCCGCCATGAACTCAATCGGGTAAAATGTCTTGAGGTAGCCGGTTTGGTACGTGATGAGCGCGTAGGCGGCCGAGTGGGATTTGTTGAAGCCATAGCCCGCAAATTTTTCGATGGTGTCAAACACCTCGGAGGCCTTCGCGCTGGTGATGCCGTTTTGTTCGCAACCAGAGATGAAGCTGCCTTTTTGCTTGTCCATCTCTTCTTTTTTCTTCTTGCCCATTGCACGCCGCAGCAGATCCGCGCCGCCGAGGCTGTATTTAGCCATCACCTGCGCAGCTTGCATCACTTGCTCTTGGTACACGAAGGTTCCGTAGGTCGGCGACAGCACGGGCTCCAGCAACGGGTGCGGAAATTCGACCTTCTTGCGCCCATGTTTACGATCGATAAAATCATCCAACATCCCGGCTTCCATAGGACCAGGCCGGTAAA
>JAYTVG010000407.1:0-1749 GCA_043744135.1 Deltaproteobacteria bacterium
TCGATCTCCGCAGCCGGCAACGCGGGCTGCAAAAAGCAATCGACCATCAAGGCAAACAGCGCATCGAACGCCGCGAGCGGCCCTTTGGTCTGTAGCATCGTCGCTGCACGCGAGGTGTTGGCCTCGACGCTACCGCCCAGCGACGCGAGCCTTTTTGCGAACGCAACCTTGTCGAGGCTCAGCGTCCCGCCCGTGGTGGCGACGCGCATCGCCAACTCTTCGATGCCGGCGTTGTCCTTGCTCCAGTTGCGCGCCCCACCGCGCGCGTACAGCTGAGCGGTGACCAACTCTGCGTTTGGCACGCGTTTGACGAGGACGGTCATGCCCGCGACGTCCGCTTGCGTCACGTCCCCCTCCGTGACGGTCGTTGCGGCAGCGGCAGATGCCGCGGGCGTCGCTGGTGTTGGCGCCGCTGGTGTTGGCGCCGCTGGTGTTGGCGCCGCCACTGCACTGACGGCGAACACCATGCAGGTCAACGTGAATTGCGTGCGGTTCATGGTGCACCGCCTTTCGTGAGTGTGGTGGTTTGCTTGGTCGCGGGTTCGACCCATGGTTTGGCGTCGACGAGCTTTTCAAAATGCGCCTGATTGAGACCGTCTTTGACCATCTGCGCGGATGCCAGCACCGACAGCACGAAGGGCTTGTCCAGCACGTAGCGGTCCATGAAGGTGGCGAACTGCGCGCGCTTGACCTTCTTCAGGTTCGGCACATAGCCGACGTAGTAGTCAAGACCCGCCGTGGTCCACCAAAAGCTCAAGGTATGAGACAGCGCGCTTGCCTGCTCTCGGGCGGCCATATCTTGAATCTCGGCGCTGAAGGTGGCGTTTTTCATCTCGTCATCGCTGATATAGTTCGCCTCGCGCATCTTTGGGAGCTCAGCGCGGATGGCGGCGATGCACGCGTCGACCTTGTCGGGCGTGGCTTGAAAACTCGCCGAGATGGGGCCGACATTCACTTGCGTAAACCAGCTGAAGCTGACGCCGAGGCACGCCCCCGAGTCCACTGTGGCTTGCTGAAACTTTGACGACGGTTCGCCCAGCGCAAAGGCCATGAGGTCGGCGGCATAGGTCAGCGGAATTTCTTTGCCGCGCACGGATGGACCGTGCCACGCGAGGCTACCCGCGACCACCTGCACGGGTTGTTGCACGAGGACCACCGACGTCTGCGGTAGCGGCGGGTGCGTCACGAGGGGAAATGCCTTAAAGGGGTCGGGCGCGCGCTTCCAGTCAGCGTACATGGTCTCGGCTTGCGCAAAGATGTCGGCGGCTTTCACATCACCCACCACCATGAGCAGCGAGTTGTTTGGCACGTAGTAGCGCTGTTGGATCGTGCGCATTTGCTCGACGGTCGCCGACAACACCGTTTGACGGTTGCCGAGCGGATCTTTGCGCGACGGGTATTTGTAGAAGATGCGCTTTTGCCCCTCGTGAAACAGGTAGTAGTACGGGTTACTCTCATTGCGGTCGATCTCGCCGGTGACGACGACGCGCTCCTTGTCGAGCTCTTTGGGATCAAACAGCGGGTTGACGATGGCGTCGCGCATGAACGCCATCGCACCCGTCGTGTTGTCGCTGGTGGTGGTGAAAAAGTAGTTGACGCGCTCGGTGTCGGTGGAGCCGTTCCACTGCATGCCGAGCGCACGCGACTTGGCGAGCCACGCTTCTTGGCTGCGCACCACCGCGTTCGCTTTGAAGAACATGTGCTCATACAAATGCGACAGGCCGTTAAACTCCGGCGGCTCAGTCATCG
>JAYTVG010000408.1:0-1745 GCA_043744135.1 Deltaproteobacteria bacterium
CGTCAACAGCTACGTGGACGTGGACCGCTTGGTGTTCGGCCGCATCTTGAAGGTGGCCGATGTCATCGAGGTGCAAGTGCGCATCTTCAATGCACGCGAGGGCAACACCGAGCTGTCGCTGTCGCGGCGCCTGAAGGCCGACGCGCCGCCGTCGCTGTTGTTGACCGTCATCGACAGCTTGGCGGACCGGCTGACTGCCTACGCGCTGGACGCCTACGGCGATGGCGCGGTTTCGGACGCGTTTCGCAAACTCGGCGACAAGAAACTCGCGCACACCGCCGACGTCGACGCAGCTGCCGCCAGCTCGCCGCTTGGCCCGCTTGCCGCCGTCGGTGCTTTTGTTGGCGGTATCGGCGTCGCTTCGGTGGGCGCAGGATCCATCGCGCTGGGCGTCACGCAAAGCGAAGGTCCCGCAGTGTACGCGCTGCTCGGCGTCGGCGCGGCGCTGGCAGTCGCGGGCGCTGGTGTCGTCCTTGTCGACGTGCTCGCACGTTAGATTCACAAGCTCCCCGACGTGAAATCAACTGTTCATCTCCCAAGCTCGATGAAATCCACCAGCAACCGCTTGGCAGGCACGGCTGCCGATGGTCCCCGACAACAGCGCACCGAGCGCCGCCGCATGGTGCAGCCCCTTTGGACCGCACTCGAGCGCGTGGTGTTGGCACATGCGGGTGCGGGGCTCGTGCTGTGCGTGTCGGGCGGTCCCGATTCGCGCGCGCTGCTAGAGGCGGTGGCGCGCTGGCCGGGGCGCGAGTGCTGCGCCATCCACGTCGCCAGCGTCGACCACCACACGCGCGCGGGATCAGGTGCAGACGCCACCCGCGTCATCGATCGCGCACACGCACTCGGCTTTGACGGCACCGTCGTGAGCGTGCACGCCGCGCCCGACGAGGCGGCGCTGCGTACCGCCCGCTACCAGGCGCTCGTGTCGCTCGCCGGGCGCCACGGGCTGTGCGCGTTGGTCACGGGCCACCACCTAAACGACGTCGCGGAGGGCGTGGTGCTTGGGCTGTTGGGTGAAGGCGGCGGGGCGCTCGTGCCGTGTAGCAAGCGCGACGCGGTGTGGCTGCTGCGGCCGTTTTTGTCGGTGTCGCGCGCCCAACTCGCGTTGGCGTTGGGCGCGCTCGACGTGCGCGATTGGACCATCGACCCTGAGACGCGCTCCGCTCGCGCGCGCCTGCGCAACGCGGGGCTGATGGCGCGCTTTGATGCGGCACGCTTGGCGGACCTCGCGGCGCGTGCCGCCGATGACGACGCCGCACTCGACGCGATGGTGCACGTGCAGGTCGACGGTGCCGACTTGGTGGTGCCGATGGCGGCCGCGGCGGTGTTGCGACGCGGGATCCAGCGCGCGCTGGCGCAGCTTGCGTCGGGGGACGTGCGCGCGTCGGGGCGGGCAGTTGACGGCATCGTGGCGATGGCGCGCGAAGGCAGGACGGGCGTGGTCGTTCTTGCCGGTGGCGTCACCGCCCGCGTCGAAGTTTTGTGCGTGAGGCTTGCCGTGGGGCGGGTCCCTGCCTACGCTAATGCTGTCGTTGCCTTTTCGCCTTTGACTCTCGAGCGTGATCCGTGAAGCCCCAACATAAGACCCTCCTCATTTGGCTTGTGTTCGCCAGCATCCTCATCGGGGTCGCGTTGACCTTGCATGGGGTGAGCGAGAAGAAAGACGCCACCAAATTTGCCGAGCTCATCGGCGCGATTGAAAGGGGCGACGTCGCTGAGGTGAGGATCCAAGAGACGCAAAA
>JAYTVG010000409.1:0-1743 GCA_043744135.1 Deltaproteobacteria bacterium
CCGGCAAGCTAACCTCGGGCGCTGGCAAATACGCCGTCACCTGGGTGGTGGCCGCGTATGAAAAACTAGCAAAGGTGAGGACGCTGACTGCGACGGTGACTTGGGATGAAGAGGGCAAGGCGGCAACACTCAAGCTCACGACGTGGAGACTGTAGCGTGAAGCGCCGTGGCTATACGCTCATCGAACTCGCTGCAGCCATGGCCATCGCTGCCATCGTCGCCACCGGCGCCATCAGCACATTCGCCGTCGTCAACCGCTCAGTGGTGCAGCTGCGCACCGAGGCGCAAGCGGAAAACAAACTGCAGCGGATTCTGTCGTTTTTGGTGGCCGACGCGCAGGAGTTGGGCGGTGGTTCGATACGGCCTTGGTTCGCTGTGTACGTGCACCCCGGCAAAGCCGGCGCGCCCGACGCCATGCTGCAGTTCACCGCGGACACCGACGTGACTCCCTGCAGCATCTTGCGCTACCGCGATGGTGACGGCCAGCTTGAGGCCGCCGCGGGCGAGCGCGGTGCGTGTTGCATGGTCGACGGCGGCGACCCCGGCGAAGAAAATGAGCCCTTTTTTCGCGGGCGCTTTGCGGTGCTCACCAAAGGGACAAACTCGGTGGTGGTGTCACTGCGAACGTTGAGCCTCGGATCGTGCACCGCGAAGGTGGATCCGTTTTTTATCCCCGAGAGCACCGACGCCAGCGGCGATTTTGCGGGGGGGACGTTGTCGGTTGTGGATAGCAAGTGGATCTACCTCGACCAAGGCACGCACCGTTTGATGGCGTCGATTCTCAGCACGTACGATCACTTCCCCTCCATCGCGGCCGCTGAGATGGGAGAAGCACCGCGCGATACCTTGCCGATTCGCGATTTGATCCGCGAGCCACGCATCATCGCCACGGACGTGTACGACCTGCAGTTCGCGCTCGGCTACGACAAGAACTTCGATGGCACCGTCACCGAATCCGTCGGCGGTAGTGGCGACGAATGGCTCGGCAACTCCGCGGGCGATATCGACGACGCGCAGCTGTGGGTCGGCGACAACCTCATCGAGCACGACGCGGCGGTGGCCGACGACGCTACGTTTGCCTTCGCACGCGATCGGTTTCGCATGGTCGAAGTCGGCGTCATCCTCGGCTTGCCGATGAAGATCGCAGCACAGCGCGATGGCAGCTGGGTGCTCGACGGCTCGCCTGTGTCGGCACCGAAGTTGTACCTGCGCGGTGGCAGCGCGCGCGCCATGCTGCGCAACTCCGGCGTGTATGAATGAGGTGTGCATGTTAAAAAACGGTCCTCGAACGGCGCGCGGCTACTCGCTCGTGGTGGTGTTGATGACGCTTGGCATGCTCACCGTCAGCGTGCTGTCGATGTGGGCGTATTTGCAAAGCTCCGGCAACTCGACGGGCGAGAGCATCGAAAAACGCACGGCGTTTTATGCATGCGACGGCATGACGCGCATCATCGGCAGCCTGGTGGCCGACTACGCCAATGCCGAAACCGCCCCGCCCACGGTGTCGGGCGCGCGCGCCTACCTCGACGCCGTTGCTGGCGTGGGCCTGGTAAACGTCATGCCCGACGGCTTTGTGCTTGACGATCTCAGCATCGACAGCGTCGACGTCGGCGGCGCTGACGCGCTCACAACCATTGACGTGCCGATTCCCAACGGACCGTTTGAAGGAATGGAAGGTCGCGAACAGCGGCTCAAGCTCAGCGTGCAGATGCATAAGGCGAAGACCGGCTTTGCGTGCAAGGT
>JAYTVG010000410.1:0-1742 GCA_043744135.1 Deltaproteobacteria bacterium
GGCTGGTGAGCGCGAACTGATCTTGCGCCTCACGCGTGACGCCGTAGCGCGTGGCGACGTTTTCCGCCGTGATCCCCATCGGCGTGTAGGCCGCGGGATTTTTGTCCATCAGCGCGGGGTTGGCGCTGGGCCGGTGCCCGCCCATCGGCACCATCGACATGCTCTCGACGCCACCACCGATGCCGACGTCGATTTCGCCCACCATGATGGCTTTGGCGATGTCGGCAACCGCGTGCAGCCCCGACGAGCAAAAGCGGTTGACGGTAGCCGCTGACGACGTGTCAGGCAGGCCCGCGAGAAAGGTGGCGATGCGCGCAACGTTCATGCCCTGCTCTGCTTCGGGCATCGCGCACCCTAAGATCACATCTTCGACGTCGGCGGGCTGCAGCTTGGCGCGCTCGATCGCCACTTTGATAACGTGCGCGGCGAGCGTGTCGGGGCGAACATCTTTGAGCGCACCGCGGCCGGCTTTGGCGACGGCGGTTCTGGCAACGGCGACGATGGCGACTTCACGCATACAAACCTCCACACAAGCTGGTTGCGTTGTACGCGCAGGCGCGCTTTTGGCCAAGTCGCAGCTGACGGCTATGGGACGCCACCCGAAAAGCAGCCCTCGATGGGCCAACAGATCGGCGGATCGTAGGGGATGCAGCCGTCGCCCGCGTGTGGGCACGGCTGCGCACAAGCCGTCACCGCGGGCTCAGTGTCGGGCGCCGCACCGCAATACTCCTGCTGGTCCGCCCAGCGCGTGTCAGCAACGTTGAGCGAGCAGTTGCCGCAGTTGCTGCAGTCGCAGGTTTCTAGGCACGCCCCCAGCGGCTCACCGTGCGCCTCAAGGACACAGGCGGTCCCCACGGGGCACGGTTGATCGGGACACGTGTGGCCAAGGCAGTTGGCTGCGCATGAGCCACCTTGCGTGCACGCCGCGCCAAAGATCCACTCCATAGCGCCGTCGCCGTCGCCGTCGCCGCACACCTCCAAAAACGCGTCGGTGCTGTCGCAGCGCGCGGTGCCGCGGATGACGTACTGGCCCGCTGCGTCGCGGCATCCGAGCTTGCTTTCAAGCGCGCACGACAGCCCGTAGGCCGTGTAGCCCGGGTCGCAGCCGCATTGTGCGATGCCGATGAACGGCAACGTGACGCACGTGCCAGCACCGCAGTCGACGCCGTCGCACGCCGTGCCAGCCGCGGGTTGGCATGACGTGGCTGATCCGACCGCTGAAAAACCAGCGTCGCAGTGGCACGTCTCGGTGCCGTCGAGTTGGACGTGGCACGCGCCGTTGTCGCAGGCCAACACGGCGCATGCTGGTGGTGGCTCGCCTTCGCCTTCTCCTTCGCCCTCTCCTTCTCCTTCTCCTTCGCCCTCACCCTCGCCTTCACCCTCGCCTTCTCCTTCACCCTCGCCTTCGCCGCCAGCTTCGCCTTCGCCGGCGTCTCCTTCTCCCTCGTCAGCTTGTTGAAAGGGCGCAGGCGCAAAGCCGGCCTTCGGGCAAGAGGCGAGCAGCAGCAACACGAACCCACACGACGGCATACGCATGCGGTGGTTGTCGGTCGCACGGCGCGCGACACGCTCCGCCGTTTATCCGATGTGCACGTGCCGGCGTCACGAGGGACAGCGCGCGCGGCTCGCGTTGTTAGTTGCGCAACGGCTTGTTGTTTTCCAGCATGAACGCGATGCGGTCTTGCGACTTTTGCTCGCCGCACAGGCTCAAAAACGCTTCGCGCTCGAGGTCCAACAAGTAC
>JAYTVG010000411.1:0-5553 GCA_043744135.1 Deltaproteobacteria bacterium
GACGACAAACACGGTTGCGCGGGCATCTCGCTGAGCGCGCCGAGGCCAAGCTCGCGTGCCACGGCGCGCACCCCCTCCTTGCTCAAACCGGCGATGGCGAGTGGGTGGATGACGTCACGCTCCGCTGCTGCTTTGAGGCCGGGGCGAAAGTCCGCGAGGTCGTCGAGATTGGTCCCGCTCGCCACCGTACGTTGCGTCCGAGCACCGATGGCATCGTACAGGTTGCTCTTACAAAAATAACAGCGGTCGCTTGGATTGTTGAGGTAGCGCGCGTCGCGCATCTCGCCAGCGTCAAAAATCTCAAGCGCGATATCGAAGCGTCGGCAGATCTCCACGCAGCGTGTGGTGGCGTCGCGCGGCACAGCCGCCGACGTGGCGTGATAGGCGCGCACGTCGACGCCGATGCTGCGCGCGAACACCGACAACGTGATGCTGTCGATACCGCCGGAGAGCGCGATCGCTAACGCGCCGACATCTGACAGGGACCGTGTCAGCGATTCAGTCATGTGCGGTGCTTCTTGCGTGCATGCGCGCGGCGTGGGAGCGCAAGTGCATGACGTCGTCGATCTCGCGCTTCGTCGTCACGGCTCCATCGGGTCGTGTGACCGTTTTCGTGTGCACTTCGCCCTCGTGGTGTTGGCTGCGCAGCAGTTGCACGCGGCGCACGCGATCGACGCGCACACCGAGGGTCGTGGTTTCCGTCAGACACGCGCGCACCACGCTATCTTCCGCGTATGGCGCGCACAGCACGCGCACGCCCGCCACCATCCGCGCTTTTTTGCCGAGCATCACGATCTGCGCGACATCAAAGACGCCCTCGCAGGCGCGGATGTGGTCTAAGGCCACCGCCAAGTCTTCGCTTGTTTGATCGTCGATCTCAAAGGCGATCGTCGTGATGGTCTGTTCGTCAGCGAAGGTCGGTAGTTGTGGCTGCGCGTCGATGAACATCGCGCGCAACACGTTTGGGGTGGCGCCGAAGCGCTTGGTGCCCCAGCCAATTCCCGTGGCACCAAGGACACCGCGCGGCTTCACGAACGTGGGCTGCAAATGGCGCACAATTGCAGCACCCGTCGGCGTCACGCGTTCGCCCATGATGCCGTCGTCGTGGGTCGGCATGCCCGCGAGCAAAAACGCCGTCGCTGGCGTCGGGATCGGCAGCATCCCGTGCGCGGTTTTGATGCGGCCAGACCCAAGCGGCAATGAGCTGGTCGACGCGGTTTTCACGCCGCAACGCTCGAGCAAGTGCGCCGCGGTGAGCACGTCTGCGATCGAATCTTGCGCACCCACCTCGTGAAACATGACGTCGTCAAGCGTCGCGAAACCGTGCACACGCGCTTCCGCGCTCGCCAGGTGCACAAAGATATCCAGCGCGCGCGCCACCGTGCCCGCGGGCAGGGGAGCGCGCGCGATGCGATCACGGATCTCGAGGTACGCGACGTGCGCGTGGCTGTCGTGCCCGTGCGTGAGCGCGTGGGGACGTTGAAGCGCGTCACGTTCTTGCGGGTCGTCGACGACAAAGCGCGTCCCCGCCAAGACCTCGTCGGTGACGCGCTCAATGCGGATGTCGACGTCCGTCGCCAACCCCGCGCTCAGCAGCACGTCGCGCAGACCGTTGCCGTGCTCAGGTGCCGCGTCCAACAGCGCGGCAGCGAACATATCGCCAGCGACGCCACCCAACGCATCGAGGTGCAAATGCATGCGCTAACGCTCACGCAACAAAACAACGATCCGCATCGCTTGCTGCTAACACGCCACGCGCGTGCCGCTAGGTCTGCTCGTGTTGACTGCGCAAATGTTCAGTGGTTACATGAGCCGCATGGACAGCCGCCCCCTCGCCAATCCACCAAACCCGTTTGCGTCGGCCCACAGCACATACCTCGACGGAATGGACCCCGGCACGCGCGTCGAGGTCTACGAGGACCACACCAAAGAAATCCTCTCGCACAACGACAGCCCGGACTTGGGCTTTCGCTGGTCCGTCAACCCCTACCGCGGCTGTCAGCACGCGTGCGCGTACTGCTACGCGCGCCCGACCCACGAGTACTTGTCGTTTGGCGCGGGCACCGACTTCGACACGCGCATCGCGGTGAAGCTGCGCGCGGCCGAGCGATTGCGCGTGGCGTTTGAGCGGCCGTCGTGGCGCGGTGAGACGCTGGTGTTTTCGGGCGTGACCGACTGCTACCAGCCGCTCGAGGCCAGCTACGGCATCACGCGCCAATGTCTCGAGGTTTGCCTCGAGTACAAAAACCCTGTCGGCATCATCACCAAGTCGCCCCTCGTTGAGCGAGACCTCGACGTGCTCGTGCAGCTATCGCAACGCGCGCGCGTGTTCGTCAGCGTGAGTGTGCCCTTTTTTGACGCGGACAACGCGCGCGCGATCGAGCCGTGGGTGGCGACGCCGGCGCGCCGCATCCGCATCATCGAAACGCTGGCGCGCGCGGGCATCCCGGTCGGCGTCATGGTGGCGCCCGTCATCCCCGGGCTGTCGGACGAGGACATCGCGAGCGTGTTAGGCGCCGCGAAAGATGCCGGTGCTACGCGTGCGGGCTACGTGCTGTTGCGCTTGCCGGGCAGCGTGAAGCAAGTGTTCGAGGAGCGTTTGCGCGCGGCGTTTCCGGATCGTGCCGACAAAGTGCTGTCGCGGCTGAGCCAAACTCGCGGCGGTGATTTGTACGATCCGCGTTTCGGCAAGCGCCAAGTCGGCGAGGGACCCTACGCCGAAATGATCGCGCAATTGTTCAACGCCACCGCACAGCGCTTGGGCCTGCTGCACCAGCGCGGCCACGACGGCAGCGCGTGGGCAGAGCACGGCACGACGTTCGTGCGGCCAAGGGCGCGCACGCCGCAGCTTGGCTTGTTCGACGCCACGTAAACGGTGCGAGCGCGCGCGCGTTGTTGCTTTCCTCGCGACACCGTTGCCCCTATACCGACCGCATGACCGATGCAGCGCGCGTGGAGCAAACCACCCTCACGATGCAAGTGCGTCGTCGGCGGACCTTCGCCATCATCTCGCACCCCGACGCGGGCAAAACCACGCTCACGGAAAAGCTCCTGCTGTACGGCGGGGCGATTCATCTCGCGGGCTCGGTGAAGGCACGTCGCGCATCGCGCCACGCCACCAGCGATTGGATGGCGATCGAAAAGGAGCGCGGCATCTCGGTGGCGACAAGCGTGATGCAGTTTGAGCATATGGGCGCGCGTTTCAACTTGCTCGACACGCCGGGCCACAACGACTTCTCCGAAGACACGTACCGAACGCTTGCTGCCGCGGACTGTGCAGTAATGTTGATCGACGTCGCCAAAGGCGTCGAGCCACAGACCATCAAGCTGTTTCAAGTGTGTAAGTTTCGCGGCATCCCGATCGTCACGTTCATCAACAAGCTCGACCGTGAAGGGAAATCGCCGCTCGACTTGCTCGATGAGGTTGAGCAGGTGCTGGGCATCCCGTGCGCGCCGCTGACGTGGCCTGTTGGCATGGGTCGCGAGTTTCAAGGCGTCTACGAACGCGAGAGCAAGCGCTTTTTGCAGTTTGCGCGCGACGACCGCGGCAAAAAAGCGGAGATGTCGGTGGGGTCGCTGGCGGATCCGCTGTTGCGTGAGACCTTGGGCGACAACGCCACCAACCGCCTCAACGCCGAGATCGCGCTGTTGGACGAGGCCGGCAACGCGTTTTCAATCGAGAAATTTCTAGCCGGTGAAGTGACGCCGGTGTTTTTCGGGTCGGCGATGAACAATTTCGGTGTCGAGCCGTTTTTGGATCGCTTCGTGAACCTCTGTCCGTCGCCAGGCCCGAGAAAGATTCGCAGGGGCGAGCAGGACATCGTCATCGACCCCGACGACGCCAAATTCTCCGGTTTCGTTTTTAAGATTCAGGCCAACATGGATCCGCGTCATCGCGACCGCATCGCGTTCATGCGCATTTGCTCGGGACGATTTGAGCGCGGCATGGAGGTGAAGCTGTTGCGCACACAAAAGAAGATCTCGCTCGATCGACCGATGATGTTTATGGCGCAAGAACGAACCACCGTCGACGAAGCGTTTTCGGGCGATATCTTAGGGCTGTGGGACCCGGGGAATCTGCGCATCGGTGACACCTTGAGCACGGGCGACATCATGGGGAACTCCACCACCGCGGGGCAGGGCTATGGTGGCATCCCGAGCTTTTCACCAGAACACTTCGTGCGTGTCCGCCTCGGCGATCCACTGAAGCGAAAACAGCTGCAAAAAGGTTTGTCGCAGCTCGCGGACGAGGGTGCGGTTCAGTTGCTTAAGGAGCGCGACGATATGTTCGTTGACCCGGTGCTTGGCGCTGTGGGATGGCTGCAAATGGAAGTGGTGCAACACCGCTTGAAAAACGAGTACGGCGTCGAGGCGAAGCTCGATCGGCTGCCGTACACTCAAGCGCGCTGGGTGTTCGCCAAAGATGGAAGCGTCGACGTCAAAAAACTGCTCAAAACCGCCAGCGTCGAATGCTTTTTTGACGTCGAGGAGCGCCCGCTCATCCTGTTTGAAAATGATTGGATGCGACGGCGCTTTGAAGACAAGCACCCCGACTTGGTGTTTGTCGCGGCCGTGCAGCCAGGACGGGCACGTGCATAGACGCGCTCAGCACGTGTGCGTATGGTGAAGTCGCACGTGTTTTTGGTGCCCGGGTTCTTTGGTTTCGGCAACCTCGGCGACCTCCACTACTTTCACCACGTCAAAGAAGTGCTCGACACCGTGTTCGCTCAGCACGACCGCGACGTCGTCGTACACAGGATCGAAACGCTTCCAACCGCGTCACTGGGCCGCCGCGCCGGTCGGTTGCTTGAGATCTTACAACTAGCCGCTGGCATCGACGGTCCGATCCACCTTATTGGTCATTCGACTGGCGCGGTTGATGCGCGGGTGTTGCTCGACCCGGCGCGAGAAACGCCGCAGACGGCTGCGTTGTTGACGCGCGTGGTCAGCGCCGTGTCGGTGTCAGGGGCGCACCGCGGCACGCCGCTCGCGACCGCGTTTCAAACCGCGTTTGGCAAGCAGCTGCTGCGTCTCACCGCGATCGTGACGCTGCGCGCGCTACGTCTGGGGCAACTGCCGATGTCCGTGGTGACGTCGCTGACGGCGCTGCTGGGCGCGTGGGATCACGCCATTGGCGCCAAGCCAGACTTGCTCGATCAGATTCAAGACCAGTTGCTCGATGACCTCACCCCTGAGCGTCGCGCAGAGCTGCGCCAATTTTTCCGCGATGTGCTGCACGACCAGGCGCTGCTTGACGAGCTTGAGCCGCACATCGCGCAACACACCGACGCGCAAACCAACGATAGACCCGGTGTGCGCTACGCGTGCGTGATCACGATGACGCCGAAGCCGTCGTTTGCGTCGACAATCGCAGCGGGGCTTTCGCCTTACGCACAGCTCAGCCACGCGCTGTACCATGTGCTGTGGCGCGCGACGGCCCGCACTGCGCCTCGACCAGCGCCGACGGAATTGAGTCTTGCCGCACACTTGCTCACGTCAATGCCGCTTGCGTCCATCACGCACGAGTCTAACGACGGCATCGTGCCGACGTAC
>JAYTVG010000412.1:0-5553 GCA_043744135.1 Deltaproteobacteria bacterium
TTTTCGGTGTGGATGTGCACGGCCTCGTACACAGAGCCCATGCCGCCGTGACCGAGCAGTCGCGCTAGGCGGTAGCGCCCGGCCAGCACGCGATTGCGCTGGCTGCCATCGACGTCGGCTGGTGGTTTCAGATGATCTCCACGGCTTGGGGGTGTCGTTTCAGGGCCACAACCGTTATAACTCACATCAGTGCGCATCTGCCCATCGTGTCAAAGTCACTTCGCTGACGACGTTGACGTCTGCCCCGACGACGGCGAAGCGCTGTACGAGGAGGGCGAAGAGCCGGCGCGCAACCCCTTGCTCGGTGAGCGTGTGCTGGGCGAGCGCGCGCAAGCAACGCCGGGCGAACGCACCTCGATGATTGACCTTGAAGCAATCGAAGCCAAGCGCGCAGCCCGACGCGCCGACGTCGACGGCGAAGCGCAAGACGGTGGCGAACCAGCGGCGATGGTCGATGCTGAGCAAGAGCACACGCCACCCCCCGACGGCCCCATCGAGGCGGACCACGAGGCGACCGGCACCCTTCAAAAGTCGCGCCTCGGTCGCCGCACCAAAACGCGCGCGTCGCGCACGGGCACGGGAGCTGCCCTCGACAACGCCAGCGTGCTCGACGCCGCCGATGCCAGCCGCGCCATCCGCGAAGCCACGCGCAGCAAGATTGCGCAACGCACCGGCACCGGCGTCAAGGGCGCCACCGGCACTGGCAGAGGCGCCGTCGATGCCACGCAGGCGTCGCGGACCGGCATCACGCGCCGCACGCAGCTCGGGGCCGCAAAAAAGCGCCCGCTCAGCGTCGCGACCGCCAGCATCGCGGCGCTGGCGCTGCTCAGTGCGCTCGTGGGCGGCATCATCGTCGCGGCGCAGCTGTTCGCGGTGCTGACGGTGACGACGGTGCCACCCGGCGCCGAGGTGCGTCTCGACGGCGTCATCATCGGCGCGTCACCGCTGCAAAAACGCATCCACATTGGCTCACACGTCATCGAGCTCGATTTGCAAGACTACGAACCGTTCAAAGAGGTCGTCGACGTGCCCTCGTCAGGGCTGCCGTTTTTGCAGCCGCTGCAAAAAAAGCCGCCACCACCGCCGCCGCCACCGACGGCCGCGCAACAGGCGGAAGAATTGCTGCGCCATGCGACGCAGTTGTTTGAGGCCAGCGATCTTGAGGGGGCCAAGAACATGTTGGAGGAGGCCAAGCGCCTGACGCCCGACAACGACGGCGTGCTCGCGCTGCTCAAAAAGGTCGACGCAGAGATTCAAGCGCGCGCCGATGCGTTTGGACGCGCAGCATCGTCAGCCAACGCGGCCCAGCGCGTGTCGCAATCGCGAGCGCTCACCCAACAGGGCAAACAGCAGTACGGCAAGGGCGATTTTTCGGCAGCCAAAGACAAGCTGTTCGCCGCCATCAAACTCGACGGTGGCTACCCTGAACCGCACCGGCTGCTCGGCAAGGTGTACAATCGCGAGCACGACGACGCCAAGGTGCGCTACCACCTTGAACGTTTCTTGGCGCTCGGGGGTGCCGACGGTGATTTTAAGGTGCGCGAGTGGCTCAAGACCCATCCCAAATGAACCGCGATCTCGGTGCACTGCACATCGCGTGGCGCGCGCTCGAGCGTCCCATCGCGTTTGCGCACAAAGCGCCTTCGAGGTTGCACGGTTTTGCAGCCCTCGTGCAGACCGCGATAAAAAACGCCGGCCTGAACGTCGCCGCGCACGCATCAGTGATGGCCCTGGTGGACGACTTCGATGCGCTGTCAGACGACAGCAAGCGCGATCGATTGCACGCGCTGTCGGCGTTGTTGGCGCCGGTGGTGTCGCCCTCGCCAGCGCAAACGCCGCGCGCAGCGCCGACGACGCCGTTGACGGACGCACGCAGCGTCGTCACGGCGCGTGTGCAGCGTGCGCGGCCCAGCGCGGCTCGACCCACTGCGCCCATCGTCGGCGATGCGCTGTCGCTGGGCATCTCGAGCATCAAAGGCGTCGGCAACAAGCGCGGTGAAGAGTGGTCGGCGCGCGGCATCCACACGCTGGCGGACGCGCTCGCGCTCATTCCGCGCACGTACGAGGACCGCCGCGCCGTCGGCCGCATCAGCGAGCTGGTGGCGCACAGCTGCGCGGTCGTCACCGGCACGGTGGTTGCGACTGGCGCGTCGGGGTTTTCGCGCGGCCGGCGCTTTGAGGTCGCCATCGACGACGGCACCGGCACCTTGCGGTTGGTGTATTTTTACTTCCGCCAAGGTGAGATGCAAAAGCGCTTCGTGCGCGGCACCACCATCACCGCTGTCGGCGACGTACAGGTGTTTGGCGGACGCAAACAAATGGTGCACCCGCGCACAGCACTCGGCGACGCCACCGAGCTGCTGGGCGGCGTGCACCCCGTGTACTCCGAGATGCAAGGCATGGACCGCGCGCAAGTTGCGCGCATTGTCAAAAGCGCGCTGGTGCACGCGCAGGCGCACGGCGTCACCGACCCCCTGCCCGACAGCGTGCGCGCACGTGCGCAGACACCGGCACTGCTCGATGCGCTGACGCAGATCCACGCGCCGCCCGACAGCATCGAAGCGAACGCACTGCGCGCGCTCATCGATCGCCGCGCCGAGGGTCACCGGCGCTTGGCGTTTGAGGAGCTGTTTGTGTTGGCGCTAGCGATGCAACGCCGCCGGGCGCAAACTCAGCTCGACGCTGCACCCGTGCTCGACGCTACCGTCGATCACGGCGCGCTGTTTTCGTTTGCGCTGACAGCGGCGCAACAGCGCGCCACCGCCGACGTCAGCGCGGACTTGCGCCAGGGACATCCGATGGCGCGCCTGCTGCAAGGCGACGTCGGCAGCGGTAAAACCGCGGTGGCGGCCGCTGCGTGTTTGCAAGCGGTGCGGGCCGGCCACCAAGCTGCGGTGATGGCACCCACGGAAATCTTGGCGGAACAACACGCGCGCACCTTCGCGCGGCTGTTCACGCCGCTGGGCATTCGCGTCGAGATCATCACCGGCTCCAAAGCGAAAAAGGCGCGCGCGCTGGCGGAGGCGCGCTTGCGCAACCGCGACATCGACATCGTCGTCGGCACGCAAGCCTTGCTGACCGAGGGCGTGACGTTTGGTCGCTTGGGGTTGGTGGTGGTGGACGAACAACACCGCTTCGGCGTGGTGCAGCGCGCGGCACTCAAAGACAAAGGCCCCGACGGCAAGATCCCGCACCTGCTGGTGATGACGGCGACACCGATCCCGCGCAGCTTGGCGCTCACCTTATACGGCGACCTCAGCGTCAGCGTACTTGACGAACTGCCGCCAGGCCGCACCCCCATCGCTACGCGCGTCACGGCGGCGGAGCGCGACGTACACGTGGCGCTGCGCGCGGTGCTCGATCGCGGCGAGCGCGCGTTCGTGGTGTACCCGCTCATCGACGCCAGCGAAAAGCTCGACGCGCAGGCCGCGGTGGAAGGCTACCAAGAGCTGTCGATGGCGTTTCCCGAGCGCACGGCGCTGTTGCACGGCAAGCTCGACGCCAAAACCAAAGCGCAAGTGATGGCGCGCTTTGTCAGCGGCGACGTCAGCATCTTGGTGTCGACCACCGTCGTCGAGGTCGGCGTCGATGTGCCGCAGGCCACGTTGATGGTGATCAAAGACGCCGAGCGCTTTGGCCTCGCACAAATCCACCAACTGCGCGGTCGCGTTGGGCGCTCGCACCGACCGAGCAACTGCCTGTTGGTGGTGGGCAACGCCGCAGGTGAAGACGCGCGCGCACGGCTTGAGGTGCTGGAGGAAACCACCGATGGCTTTCGCATTGCGGAGGAAGACTTGGCCCAGCGTGGTCCCGGCGATGTGCTCGGCACCCGCCAGTCGGGCCAACCCACTTTGGCGTTTGCGGATCTGGTGCGCCACGCGCCGCTGATTGCGCTGGCGCAGACCATCGCGCGCGAAATCTTGGCCGACGATCCGCAGCTCACCCACAGCGCGCACCAGGGTTTGCGGCGTTTGGTGACCGAGCGCTACGCCGAGCGGCTGGCGCTGGCGTTGGCGGGCTAGCGCCGCTACGCCAAATTGCCCGCGTCAACGCTAGCGCTGACGGGCGAGCATGCGGACGGAGGCTTCATGGCACTGACCATCACCAACGTGGACCAACTCAAACAGGCGTTCGCGCAGGCGCGCGCCGCTGGCACGCCGGGCGACGCGACGCTCACCAAAGGCGAGCTCGACGACATCGTCAAAGCCGCGATCGACAGCCCGGCCTTTGACCCCACGATGAAAAAGGTGTTGGCGGATGAGTTTGAGGCCAGCACCGTCAACGGGCCCGCGCAAGACGCCTTTCGCGACTACGCCAACGCCTTAGGCTTGCGGCTCAGCGCCGCCGACAACGCCGCTGTCGCGGGCGCCACTACTTCGCCGCTGGGCACGCGCATGCCCAACGTCGTGGTTGGTGGCATGGCCGCGGTGCCCGCCGTGCTCGACCAGGCCGTGTCGCCTGCGATCACCGGCGTGATGCACGGCACCGTGTTGACGCTGGCGGACGGCAGCGCGCTCAACCTGCAAAGCGCCCCGTGGACCGGCAACAGCCACAACTACCGCGGCCTCACTGACGCGGTGGCGTTTGAGGGCGAGCAGATGACCGTGCGCGGTTGGCTTGGCCAAAGCGGCGCGTTGGTGGTCGAGGAATACGCGCCCGGCAAAAGCGCGTCGTTTGTGCAAGGCGGCATCGAGAGCGTCAACGGTGAGATCGGCGTGCGCGTGCGGCCCGACAAATGGGTGAAGATCGCGTCGACCAAGCTGGCGGCGCAGTTGGCCAACACCGAGCAGCAAGCGATCATTTTGCATGGACCCGTCACCAAAACCGGCGACACGTGGACCTTCACCGGCGAGCCGTCGGGCTATTGGCTGATCGGCGGCTACTTCGCGCCAGCCGTCGACGCAGCCCTCGGCACCACCCACAACTTTCAAATGCACCACGGCAACAACCACCGAAGCAAGCTCGCCGACGCGGCGCTGACCCCGCCGTCGACGGGGCGGGTCTATGCGTTTGGTGCCTTTAGCGACACCGCGCGTGATGCTGCGGGTCACGGCGTGTTGACGATTAGCAAGTTCGCGGCGCACGACGCTGGCGGGTTTTCTGGCATGAGCGGCCCAGAGACCGGCACCGCGACGCAGGATTTTTTGACCAAAGCGCTCGGCTTCGCTGCCGATCCATAGCGCAACAACGACGCCACCGCGGTCACGGCAGGCGCAACCGCCACAAGCGTTGCGCAAACACGCGCTGCAGTGTGCGGGTGCGCGCGAGCCGGTCACCGACGCGCGCAAACGGCGGCGGCTGCGCTGCACCGGTCCACAGCGTCAAGGTGTCGCGAACGATCGCCAAGTCAGCAGGCAGCAAATCGCCCATGAACAGGCCGTGGCTGACGCGGGGGGCGATGAACTTGTGGATGTTCGCGCCTATCGCGTTGTCGACGTTGTATTGCCCACCGGACCATGGATCGTAGCCCCCGTAGATAAACACGATGTCGTCGGCTTCGTTTTGCACCCACTGCTGGACGTCGCCCATCGCGGCACCATCGTCAAACGTGGG
>JAYTVG010000413.1:0-1740 GCA_043744135.1 Deltaproteobacteria bacterium
TGCGTGACCTCACGGATGTTGTACGTCTCCGCCGTCACCTCAAGTTCGATGAGCCTGCCTTCAAATGACCGCAGCGTCGGGTCCGTCATGGCACCGCGCAGGCCCATGTTGGGTGTGCGACGGTTTTGCGCCAGCACGTTGACGTGCGACAGCGGGGTTTGAAACGCTTCGGTGATGAGGCCTTGCACGACGGAGATGTCGTTGGGCGCTTGGTCAAGGACGACGATGTCCTCGGGCGAGAGGTACACCGTTTGCAAATCTATCGCGTTGTGAAAGCGCAACCGGCCGATGCCGGTGCCGAGCGACAAGGGTTGAAAAGACGTTCCCGCGTACAGTTCTTCCGTGCTGACGAGGTTGATGTCGTCGCCGAGGTTTTTCGCCTCGTTCGCGACCGCCTCAGAGGTGGCGTGGAAGCGCAGCGCGGGCCCGAAAAACGCCGCGTCCTTCACGGCGTGAAACAGCGCCGTGATCATCTCGGCCGACGCGGTGTCATACGGCGAAAGTTCAAGCGCCCACACGTTGGGTGCTTCATAAAACGTCACGGCACCCAGCACGAAGCGCCGGTCCGGGCTGAAGTACTCGGTGGCGTTGAATGTGCCGAGGTCGCCGACGATCGGCAGCTCGCCACCCGAGCGGTGTTCAGACGCAAACTCGTGGTGAATTTTGTACTTCACGCTGTTTTGAAACCACAGCGTGTTGGCGTCGGCACGATCGATGCCGACCTTCACCGAGCGCGCACCCGGCAACGTCGCGTCGAGGGGTTGGGAAGCCAACGCTTGAAAGTCGGCGGTGCACGCGACAGTGGCGAGAAAGTCTGGCGGTGCGTTCGCATCGACGACGCAGGTGCCCTCGACAACATCGCCTTCACCCTCACCCTCGCCTTCGCCCTCAGACGGTGGCGACGGCGTGCAGGCGAATGCAGCAAGGATGACGCAAGCGAACGCGGCTGGACGTGGAGCGTACATTGGTAACCTCTCGACCAGTGTGCCGCGCTCAGCGGTGCAGTGCAAAGCAGTAGATGCCGCCATAGCCGCCGCCAGATCCGACAGTGTCAGTTGAAAAATCAGGCGGGCCCATTTCGATGAGGTTGATGCCCGGCGCGCAGCCCGACTCATCCAGCGACGACATCCAGTTGGCCATGTTGATGTTAGCTGGGCCGCCGCCGCCGCCGCCGCCTCCAAAGCGTGGCCACGAGTGGCCGACGCGCGGACGGTCCCCCTGCGTTGAGGTCCAGTCGCTGCACGTCGCTGTCGTGCTGTACAGCTCGCCCGCGTCGTTGGTGCCCGTGAGCGTGTCATGGTTGTCGACCTCGCCTTCGATCGGATCGGGCGAGTGATTTGGGACACCATCTTCGTTGGGAAAGTCGTTCGCGATCACCGCGTCGGCACCCGACGGCCGGTCAAACAACAGCTCGTCGACGTTGTTGGCGAGCACGCGACCGATGCGATCAAACCACGGCCCCGTGCCGATGCGTGTGATGGCGTTGACGACGGCGCCGTTGCCGTCATCGGTGGCGGACAAAAACGCGCGCCATTGCTTGGAGGCTGCACCCGGCATGCTGCGCTCTGCGACGGCCGCACAGATGCTGTCTGCACCTCGCAGTCCTGCACCCGCGCCGGACTCGCCGAAGCGTAGGTCGCCACCGAAGCCTTCCGAGTTGCCGGACAACTCGCGCATCGCCACCACGCTGGTCACGAAAAAGCTGAAGTCGTCGAGCGTGTCGGGGTTCACGTCACCTTC
>JAYTVG010000414.1:0-1740 GCA_043744135.1 Deltaproteobacteria bacterium
TTTGACCTCCAGGCGAATGCGCGCCCCTGGTGCCACTTCTCCCCGCAAGATCGCCTCTGACACCGGCGCCTCGACGAGACGCTGCACCACCTGACGCATCGGTCGCGCACCTGTGGAACTGTCAAACTGTCCTTGCTGCACCAAATACGCGAGCACGGCATCGTCGAACCGAAACGCGATGTTGCGCGTGGTCTGAAGCGCCGCGGATGACGCCTCAAGCACCATGCGAGCGATCTGCATCAACTGTTGGGGGTCGAGCGCCGCAAACACCAACTTGTCCTCGATGCGTCCCCACAATTCAGGGGCGAAGTTCTTGCGCGCGGCGTCCAGCACGGCGTCTTCGGTTTTACGCTTTTGCAACTGTGGGTCCTCCGCGCCGCCAAAGCCCACCGCGCGCGCCTTGCTGTTCGCCGCGAAAGCTCCCAAGTTGGACGTCAACACCAGCAACGCGTGCCGAAACGTGACGGTGCGGCCGCGTGCGTCAGTCAAGCGTCCGTCGTCGAGCACCTGAAGGAGCACCGGCAACACGTCGGGGTGGGCTTTTTCGATTTCGTCGAGCAACACCACGCTGTGCGGCCGCTGCCGGATCGCTTCTGTCAGCTGGCCGCCGTCTTGGTGGCCGACGTAGCCGGGCGGGGCGCCGAGCAGTCGGGCAACGGTATGGGGCTCGCTGTATTCGCTCATGTCCAAGCGAATCAGCGCCTTGTCCGTGCCAAACAAGAAGTCGGCGAGCGCTTTTGCAAGTTCGGTTTTGCCAACACCGCTGGGGCCCAAAAACAAAAAACTGCCAAGCGGTCGGTGCGTCGCGAACCCCGCGTAGTTGCGACGCACCGTGTGCGCGACGCGCGACACGACGTGGTGGTGGCCGACAATCTTACCGTGCAAAAATGACTCGAGCTCCAAAAAGCGCTTGCCGTCTTGCAGCAGCACGCGCTCAAGCGGCACCTTGGCAACGTCGGCGCAGACCCGCGCCACGTCCTCGCGCGTGATGGTGCGCTTTTGCGAGCGCCGCCCACGCGACAAGGCCAAATCGAGCAAGTCGAGCGCCTTTGCTGGCAGGCGCTTGTCGTGGATGAAGCGCGCCGACAGCTGCACGGCCGCGCAGATGGCGTCGTCGTCGATCGCGACATCGTGATGCTTGGCGTACAGCGGCGCTGCACCCCGCAAGATGGTGATCGCGGTGGCGTCGTCGGGTTCGTCGACGACAAGTTTGACAAAACGTCGTTCAAGCGCCGGGTCCTGCTCGATGTGCTTTTTGTATTCGTCGACCGTGGTGGAGCCGATGCACGGAAAGTCGCCACGCGCGAGCGCCGCTTTGAGCTCGTTGGCGGCGTCTTGCGGGCTGTCGCCTGACGAGCCTGCGCCCATCAACGTGTGGATCTCGTCGATGAAGACGATGACTTGTCCCTTGGCGCGCTGTACATCGCGCTTGAGGCCCTGCATGCGTTCTGAAAACGAACCGCGCAGCGACGTGCCCGCAACGATGCGACCCATATCGAGCTCGATGATAATCTTGCCATGCAACGAGCCCACGCTTGGATCGCCACGCACCAACCGCACCGCCAAACCCTCGACGATCGCGGTCTTGCCGACGCCGGGTTCGCCTACCAAGCAGGGGTTGTTTGCCCGACGTTTACCAAGGACGTCGATGAGCTGCTCAAGCTCCTGTTCGCGCCCAACCGAGGGGTCAAGCCCACCGTTTTGCGCGAGTGCCGTCAGGTTCTTGCCGAGCGCGCACAG
>JAYTVG010000415.1:0-1737 GCA_043744135.1 Deltaproteobacteria bacterium
GCCCTTGGTTGCGCCGGCCCTGCCATCGCGAAGTCGACCAATGGCGCACTCGGTTTGCCGGGGCCAAACGTCAGCCGCTACTCGCTGCTCGTCGAGGCGCAATAGCCCATCCGCGAACGCTCTTTGTGTTGTTGAATTTTAGATTCGATCGTTTTTAAGTCGATGAATTGGAGCTTGAGTATGTTGAAGCTGATGTGCGTGCTGGTCTGTGCTGTCGGGGCCGCAGCGTGTGGCAACCCCACCGAGATTGTGCTGTTCGTCGACACCAAGTTGGGGGTGCCGTGTGACATCGACAAGCTCGAGGTGGTCGTGGAGGGCACAGCGACCGTGCGCAAGACCATCCCGCTCGACGCCAGCAGCATTGCCTCATGGACCATCGTCAAAGGCGGCGGTGGCAACAACGTGAAGGTGCGCGCGCTCGCCACCAAAGACGGCACGCTGGTGGCGCAGGGTTCTTTGAGCGCCAACTTCAAATTTTACACCACGCAAAGCGCGCATCTGCTGTTGACCAAGGAGTGCACACCGACGTCGCCGTGTGATTTTTCAAAGACGGTCGGCGCGTTTGCGGAGCCCGATCCCGCGGTGCGTCGCGTGTGTGAGCCGCCGCCGGAACCGATCGCTGTCGAGGTGGTGCGCAGCTATACGTTCGCGGACAACACCGGCCTGCTCGACATCGTGGACGCATGCAACAACTCTGGCCAGGCGGCGTACCAAGAGTTCACAGGTCTGTCGGGAGCGGATGCGGAGGTGACCGATGCCGAAATCGTCACAGCCATCGCCGACGACTTTGCGTTCAAGTTTTATAACACCGCGCTGACGAGCTTGTGGGTCACCGATGACGGCTACGCGACTTTTGGCGCCGATGCGGCAAACGCCACGCTCGACGACGTCAGTAACGTTGAAGGGCTCACGTCCGTCGGGCATTTTCAGTTTGGCGTCGCGGCGTTTTGGGAGAACCTCAAACCGTCGGCCACCGGCAAGGTGTGCGCCGCGATGATCAACGGTGCGCGCAACACGTTGTGGATCACGTGGAAGAATTTCTGCTTCGACACCGGCCCCGGCGCGTGCCCCACCGCCGACCACGTCGACTTCTCGATTGGCCTTGAAGAGGACACCAGCATCGTCAAGGTTGGCTTCACGCGGGTGGAGTCGGTATCGCAGGCCGATCGCGCCAAGGGAGGCCAAGCGGTCGTCGGCATCATCGGCCCCGACGTGCCCGCGTGCAACGCGACCGAGTGCTCGAGCAGCGGATTTTGCGCCGACGGCACGACGCCGTGCGGCTTCACGCAGGTGTTCAGCCACACGCAGCAAAGCGGCACGTGGCCGTCGATCTTCGTGTTTACACCGGTCGTCGAGACCATTTTTGTCGACCCCATCACGGGCGAACCGATCTAAGCCCAGCCAGGTGAGTTCGCGGGCGCGGCGTGACCCCCTGCGTCCGACGCGAGCCCCGCACACGGGCGATGGCGACGTCGGCGCTCGTCAACGTGCGATCGATCACTGCTCAGCGGATCGCGGCGCGTCGAGAAAACGGCGCAGTGACGCTGTGGCACGTCGTGTTCGCGCCAAGACAAACGCGAGCGATCTCGCTGCGTCGCTGCGTGCAGCCAAAATCGCCGACGGCGCGCTAGACTTTGCACAGCCTTCCTCGGGAGCCGTCATGACCAAAATCGCGCCAGATTCAACCGTCAAAATTCGCGGCACGCAGACGAGCACGCCCGTCACGCACGTGGACGC
>JAYTVG010000416.1:0-1735 GCA_043744135.1 Deltaproteobacteria bacterium
CATGGTGCACGTGCCGCCGATCTTGATGGTCGACGTCACCACCGACACTCCGGCGGCGCTGCCTTCGAGCGCGCCCAAAGCGCCATAGGCACGCATGGACATCGAGCGACGCGACTCTACCGGCAGACAATACGCACCAGGTGCGCGCGTGCCTGCGACGCCCGCGGAGCGCCGCCGCGACTTGCCCGCGCTCGACGTCACGCAGACCCTTGAGGGCAAAAAGCTTTTGCTCATCGGTGGCACGGGATTTTTGGGCAAGGTGCTGGTGGGGATGTTGCTCGATCGCTTCAGCAACGTCGGGCACATCTATTTGATGGTGCGCGCCAAGGGCAAGCTGTCGCCGAAGGAACGCTTCGAGACCGAGCTGTGGCCGACGCCGTGTTTCGATCCGCTGCGCGCTAGCTTCCCCCTCGACAGGCTCTACGAAAAGCTCACGCCGATTCCAGGTGACGTTGTGGAGCCGCTCGTCGGTGTGGGCGCGCACTGGCTCAAGACGTTGCAAGACGCGCACATCGACGCCGTGCTCAACGTCGCGGGCGTCGTGAGTTTTGATCCGCCGCTCGATGAGGGCTTGGGCGTCAACGTTGTGGGCCTACAAAATCTGATGGCGCTGTGCCGTGAGCTGCGGCCGGGGCGCGCCGCCGCTGACGCTGTGCCGCTGCTGCACACGTCGACGTGTTACGTCGCGGGCCAACGCTCCGAGGTGATTTGGGAGGACGACCCACGCGACTTTCCATTTCCGTATGCATTTCGCGAGGACAAAGGCGGCATGGACCACGCGCACTGGAATGCGCAGCGCGAGCTCGACGAAGGTTTGAGCATCGCCAAACACCTGCGCGCGCGCGCGAGCGACGCGCAGATGCAGTCGCAGTTTTTAAACACCGCCAAACGTAAGCTGCGAGAACTCGATCGCCCAACCACCGGCGAACCGCTCGCCGCTGCAGTCAAAAAGGAACAGGAGAAGTGGATCGACGACAACTTGGGCTCAGCCGGGACAACACGCGCGCGCCACTGGGGTTGGCCCAACACGTACACGTACACCAAGGCTATCGGTGAGCAGCTGTTGGCGGGCAGCGGCCAGCCCTACACCATCGTGCGGCCGGCCATCGTCGAGAGCTCGATCGCATTTCCGTTTCGTGGCTGGAACGAAGGCATCAACACCTCGGCGCCGCTCATCTACTTGGCGATTCAGGGTCAGGTGCAAGTGCCGACCCGCATGGGTCACGTCCTCGACGTCATTCCCGTCGACATGGTGTGCGCCGGCACGATCTTAAGCGCCGCCGCGTTGCTGCGAGGTGAGCACGCGAAGGTCTACCAATACGGCTCGGGTGACACGAACCCGCTCACGATGTTCCGCATCACCGAGCTCAGCGCGTTGTTTAAACGTCGCTTCCAACGCCAAAAAACGCGCGGCAATCCGCTGGTCAACCGCATGCTCGCGCGCAACGGGCCGATGCCGGTGACACCAGAGCAGTATCGCGCCATCTCGTCGCCCGCGCACACGCGCGCCATCGGTGCGCTGCAAAGCGGTCTGAAGCTGTTGCGCAAAACGCCGCTCGGCCCGATGGCACGTGGCCTCGACAAACAACTCGCTCCACTGCACAAACAAGCGGGAATCGCGGCGTTTATCTTGGACACGTTTGTGCCGTTTATGGCGGAGTACAACTACGTTTTTCGCTGCGACAACACGCGCGCGGAGATGGCGCGGTTGGTGCCGAGCGATCGCGTTAAGTTG
>JAYTVG010000417.1:0-5528 GCA_043744135.1 Deltaproteobacteria bacterium
ACGAGGGCGGTAGGCTCCGCTGGGGTCGACGCACCGTGACGCGCGTCGCTGGGGATCCACCGCGCCGCGTGCGCGCGCTGGTGGGCACCTCCGGGCACCTCGCGGGGCAGGGCAACGGCGCCCGGACCCGCGCGCCCAAAACGACAACGCACGCGAGCCGTGAATCGCGGCTCGCGTGCGTCATGTTGTACCGGGACGTCGTGGGTTACGGGCGTTTAGGCAGCGGCCAAAAGAACTCGCGGAAGTCCGCCGCCAATCCCGAGCTGCCGCGCTGCACCACGCGGCCGTTTGAGGGATCGATGACGGAGCCAACGAGTGCGTCGGGAAACACCTGCTGGAGCGCATCAAACGGCGTCTTTGCGTTTGTGGGGTAGCACTTGCCGTACTGCAGGATGTTCCAACCGCCAGTCTTTGGGTCGCGGTACGTGGTGATGGCGTGTGAGATTGCGGGTGCGGCAAACGCGATCGTGTACGCCTCGTAGCCCGCGCGCTGTAACAGCAGCGTGGCGACGTTGTGCAGGTTCACGCACACACCGCCGCCGGCCTTAAAGGTCGTTTCGCCGGTCGGGTCCCAGGCGTCTTGTTGCTGCTGCAAGACGTCGGCACCCGCGATGTAGCTCAGCGAGCCATTGCCGGTGTTGGTGTTGATGAAGGACGAGATTTGTTCGGGAGTTCGCAACAGCGCGGAGGCCTGTGCGAGCGTTGCGCAGCGTCGTGCGGCCGTGACATCCAACGCGTTGTTGGTGATGCCTGCGATCTGTCGTGCCGGCAGCGGATTTGCCGGTGAGGTTGGCAGCGTCGGCAGCGCGGCGCCGGTGGGCACGCCGATGCGCAAGCCAACCCCGACCGTGGTCGATTGGCTGTTCGCGTTCACCTGCCCAACCGCGGTGACTGTCGATGACAGTGGCACCTGCGCGCTCGCTGAAAGCGCTAGGCCGTTGGCGGTATTGGTGCCCGTTGCCGCCAGCTGCAGTCCGCTGGCGTCTTGCACGTTGACGCTGACGCTAGCGCCGACGCCGGTGCCGTTGAGCGGCAATTCGCCGCCGACGCGGACGCTGCCGTCAGCGGACGTGAATGACGCCGACAGCGCGGGGTTTGCGACCAAAAAGCTCAGCACGCCGCCAAAGCCGTCGCGCAGGGCGCGAAACGCTGTGTCCTCGCTGCCGCTGACTGCAGACAGCCCAAGCCGGATGGTGCCCTCAGGCAAGTTGCCCGTGAGCGAAATGCCCGTCGTCAAGTTGGCGCCTGACAACCCAAAGGCGGTGCCACTGTCCATGGCCTGTTGGCCGTTGGTGTTGCGCAGGTTTTGCTCCGCGGCGCGAGAGTCTGCGGGCCACAGCGGCAAGTACACCAGGGCGCGCAGATCGCCGCTGGCTGCTAGGCTCCACACGCGCGCGGGATCGAGATCGGTAGCGACGTTAAAGCCGATGCCGCCGCCGAGCACCAAGCCGCTTTGGCCCCAGTTGGTTTGCGTCGTGTCGTAGCCTAAGCCGTCGACGCCATCGGCATTTTGGCGGCCGCGAATGTCGGGGACCGACGCGTAGCCCACAAGCACGTCCCACCACACCGGGCCCTCGGTGGTGCCGATGTTGACGCGCGCCATAAACGTGCCGTCCAGCGTGCCGCCAAATTGCGCGCGCACGGCTGCGTCGAGGGTGGCGGTGCCGAGCTGGATGCGGGCGTCCGCGTCAATGCGCGTGGTCGGTGTGCCGATGCCCGCGATCGACGCGCCGACAGAAAAGCCGCCATCTGCGCCGGTGATGCGGCCGGCCACCCCCGACGTCGACGTCGTCAAGCTCACGCCAAACGGCAGCGCCGCAGCGGGCGGCACCAGTGTGGTCGCGGGCGCTGTCGGATCAGGTGCGACCGGCACCATCGGCACCGTTGGGATTGCTGGCGTCGTCGCGCTGGTGCGCAGCGCGCCACCGGAGCTAAAGCCCGCGGGCTCGTACGTTGACGCACTTGGATCTTGCGGGGCGTCGGTGTCGTCGGCTGCGGTGTCGTCGGGCGGACCACCGTCAGGCGCGCCGGCGGCGGCGTTGCCCGCGGGGTCTTGAGGCTTCGCGGCGGAAAAAAGCGATGCGGCGGAAGAAAGGGCGCTTGTGACCATCGGCAACCTCGTGACGGGATCGCGACGCGCGATCCCGCAAGCACCAAAGCAATCCGCGTGCCCTCGTGTCGGCCAAGCGTGGGCCCCTTGGACGCGGAGCCGGGGCACAGCGCCCCCAACGACACGCACGGCTTGGGGTCCGCGGCCTCCACTGGGGGCTTGCGCTTGGTGGCAGCGCGCATCAGTTGACCCACCGCACGCCGGCCCACCGACACGGGGCACGAATGCGTTAAACAGCTGACATGCCCATGACACGGACCTTGCTCGTTGATCTGTCGCTCGCGTCGCGCTTGGACACCAGCGTGTTTGTCATTCACGCGCGCAGCCCGACGCAAGAGCGCGAGGTCAAGCTCAACCTTGGTGACGAAGTCGTGCTCGGTTCAGCACCTGACGCGTCACTTCACGTCGACGACGACACGACGAGCCGCTACCACGCGCGGTTGCGTCACATCGGCGCGGGTGTGCGCGTCACCGATCTCGGCTCCACCAACGGCGTCGCGATGGGCGAGGTGATGGTGCAGGAGGTGACGGTGCCACCGGGCACGTCCATGCGCTTAGGCCGCGTCGTCGTCACGGTGCGCCACGATGAGCAAACGCTCAAGGAGGGACCGGCGCGCGAGGCGTTTGGCGATCTCATCGGCGCCGACCCGCGCACGCAACAGCTGTTTGGCTTGTTGCAAGAGGTTGCGGTCAGCGAGGCCACCGTCGTGCTCGAGGGAGAGACGGGCACCGGCAAAGAAGTCGTGGCGCACGGCATCCACGAGGCGTCGCCGCGCAAGGCAGGGCCGTTTGTGGTCTTTGATTGCGGTGCCGTGCCCAAAGACTTGGTGGAGTCGCAGCTGTTTGGCCACGTCAAAGGCGCGTTCACGGGCGCATCGAGCGATCGCCTAGGGGCGTTTCGGCGCGCCAACGGCGGTACCTTGTTCATCGACGAGATCGCAGAGCTGCCCCTTGAGCTGCAACCGCGCCTGCTGCGTGCGCTGGAGAGCCGAACCGTACAGCCCGTCGGCAGCGACGACAGCCAGCGCGTTAACGTGCGCGTGGTGTGCGCCAGCCACCGCGCGCTTAAAGACGAGGTCAAGCAAGGCCGCTTCCGCGAAGATCTGTATTTCCGCATCGCCGTCGTGCGGGTGCGCATTCCGCCGCTGCGCGAGCGCCCCAAGGATCTGGTGGTGTTGGCGGAACACTTCGCGCGCCTGTGGGCCAAAGCGAATGGAGCGCCGACGCCGACGCTCGACAAAAACGGTTTCGCAGCGCTCGCGGAGCATCCGTTTGCCGGCAATGTGCGCGAGCTGCGCAACTTGATCGAGCGGGCGCTGGCGCTCGCACCGCAAGGGAGCTCTGTCGATCTCGGGCGCTTTTTGTCCGCCAACACCGAGGCCGATCGCAACACAGCCATGAGCACGTTGGTGTCGTCCGACGAGGCGCTGCAAGCCCTCGAGGGCCGCGGTGACGCCGTGCGCGCAGCCACTGTCGAAGCGCTGATGGGCAGCCGCGCATTTCGCGACGCCAAAGCCATCGTTGTCGATGCGTTTGAACGGGTGTTTTTGAGCACCATCGTCGAGCGCGCCGAGGGCAACTTATCGCGCGCCGCCGTCGCCGCACAGATGGACCGCAAGCACCTGCGCGAGCTGCTCAAGCGCCACGACCTATACGACGGCGATCAGGGCTGACGTCGCGTGACTGTCAGGCGGCACGACGACAAACGCTCAGCGCGTCAGCTCGTCGGCCAAGGCGTTTGCGCCGTACACTTTGCGCAAGGCCTCTAAGATGACGTCGGTGTGCACGGCGACCGCTCGATTATTTTGCGGGTCAAAACCGTAGTCGCCGCCTAGCGATTGGATGTTGCCGTCAAAGATCAGCCCGATGACTTCAGCGTTTTTGTTGATGACCGGCGATCCCGAATTGCCACCAATGATGTCGTTGTTGGTGCAAAAATTCATGCTCTTGGTGCCGTCCAGCTTGCTTTGGGCCTTGAGCCACGATGCGGGCAACTTAAAGGGCTCTTCACCTGTGTGTCGTTCAAATGCGCCTGCGATCTTGGTGACGGGGTTGACGTCGACACCGTTGTCCTTCCAACCCGCGACCGCGCCGTACGACAAGCGCAACGAGAAAGTCGCGTCGGGGTACACGCTGGTGCCAAACGCATCGAAGCGCGCCTTCGCCAGCGTCTCGGCCGCTTTTTCGATGGCGCTTTCGACGTCGTCTTCCATGCGCTTTCTAACCGCGCGTGCGTCTGCATCGACGAGTTTGGCCAACATCACCATCGGATCCTTCGACGCGTCGATGGCCTTTTTGCCGCCATCGAGCAGCTTTTGTCGCTCCTTGACGTCGTACAGCTTGGTCGCGACCAGCTCCTTCGCCAACGTCGCAGGCGATTTTTTGCCGAACACCTTCTTTACAAAGGCGTTGTCGGGGGTGAGGTCCTCGCGCAGCTTGGTGAGCGAAAACGTCAGCATCATCTCCTCGAACTCTTTGTACAGCGGCGCTGGCGACAGCACGTTTTGCTTGAGGGCCGGCAGTTCAGCGTCGGTGTAGCCGCGCAAGCGCTTGTCGTTGGCGAGTGGCAGCTCATCCGCGGCCCGCACGAGGCTGCGCGCGATGGTGAACAGGTCGGAGGTGAAACCCCAGCCACGTTCCAGTTGCATGTACAGGAGGTAAATGTCGGCGTTGATGTTGACCGCGTTTTTGATGTTGCTGATCGACTGCACCAGCGCTTGCTTTTTTGCGGCGTCTTTGGTCATGGCGACAAGCTTCGCTTCGTCGTCGACCTTCGACTGAAAAAACGCTGGATCGAGCAGCGCGCCCCAGTAGCCTCGGCGGGCCTTGTAGCCATTTTCGACGTAAAACAGCGTGGCGTTCGCGGTGCGCTTTTGCTCCGCGCCGCGGTGCGCGTACTCGGTCAACACCCCACGCAGCTCCGCAAGGCGCAACAGCCGCGTCGGCTGGTCAACGTCGCGCTGAAAGGTCAGCTCAGCGATGGTGTCCATGCGGCTGGTGTGGCCCGGGTGGCCGGAGACAAACGTCAGGTCGCCGTCTTTGGCGCCGGTCTTCGCAAACGGCAAAAAATTCTTGGTCTGCGCGGGCTTGCCGCCTTCATAGACGCGCACAAAACTGACGTCGAGGTCGTAGCGCGGAAACATGAAGTTGTCGGGATCGCCGCCAAAAAACGCCACCTGAAACTCCGGCGCAAACACTAACCGCACGTCTTGGTAACGCTGGTATTTATACAGGTTGTACACGCCACCCGAGTACAAGCTGACGACGTCACAGCGGATGTTGTCGGCGGTCGCGCACTCTTTGGTGATGGTGGCGCTTTCGGCTTTGCGTGCGCTGCTGAGCTCCGCACCCGACTTGCCCGCGGTCGCCTTGGCGATGCGCGCAGTGACGTCGGTGATGCCGGTGAGTTGGTTGACCT
>JAYTVG010000418.1:0-1732 GCA_043744135.1 Deltaproteobacteria bacterium
CTCAAAACCACTCGACGTCGACGACCAGCCTTCAAATCCAGGCACATTGAATTCGCGTTGCGCACCGCCAAGATCCAAGTTCAGCCACTGCGACGAGACAAGCTCCATGTCGCTAGGGATGCCAATGAGCTTTTTTTCACCGTCGTCGAGTGTGGTCGCGACTGAGCCCATCGCTTGTGTGCGGGGCGCGAGCTCAGCGCCGAGTGCTTCGCGCATCTTGACGTCGAGCGCGAGTAGCAGATACGTCCCCGGCGCCCGCGTGTTGTTGTAGCCCCGCGAAAGTGCGCGACCCGGGTTCGCAAGCAGCGCCGGTCGCTCCCAACTGCGCCGGAGATTCTCTTGCGCATCAATGTACAGCTCGAGATTTTTCGGCCGCAATACGCGCAGTTCAACCGGTTGTTTTTGTGCAAACGCGACGTCGAGCGCCGGCTGTTCCGTAGGGGCAAATGCGCGGTTGACGGTGATGTACAGCGACTTTGCTCGCGCCGCCGGTGCGGCCAAGGTGACCGCGAAGAAGCACGCGGCTGACGCGACCAAGCGTGTGGTGACGTTCATGACGAAAACCCTCGGGGAACGATGCTGGTGTTGGCTTTCGAACCAAAAAATCCCCAGCGCGGCAGCTGCAACAACAGCGTCTTTGCGTCGTCAATCTCCTGCGGCGTCGCGACCTTTTTGGCCGACTTCTTCGGCGTGTTATCTTGCAGCCAACTGTCAGTCATGAGCTGCGAAAGCGCGCGCCCGCTATCGATGACCAAGCCGATCGACATGGGCGCCGACAGCGCGGTTTTCACGTCCGCTTTGCCAAACACCATGCTTGGGTTCTTGCCAGCGCACGTTGCCTGCAGTCGCGCCAGCAACTCCGGCGTCGAAGCGAGTTGGACGACGCCGCACGACGCACCGACGTGCATGGGGTTTTTTGCGTGAAACATTTGCTTCAACGCGGCTTCGTCTTTGGGGTCTGACCACACGATGCCTACTTGCGTGGGGCGCGCGTCTCCGTGCGGGTCCCACACAACGACCGCGTGCCGTGCCGTGGTCTGCGGTGTCGCGCCGCCGCGCCAAAATGCGCTGAGCGTGTCAGCGTCCAACGCGCTGGGTAGCGCGAGCTGCACCGCCATCACCACGGGCATATCTTCGGGGATGCTCTTCATCACCGCGGCAGAGATCGCGCCGAGCTGCAGACGCTCCGCGTGTTCGAGTCCACCGCTGATGCCCTTTGGAATCAGCCGACTGCCGTCGATCGAAAAGTCCATCGACAGCTCGCTGACACCGAGCAACGCGATCAACACTTGCAGCTCGCGCCCGCTGTCATTTTTCGCAAACGCCACGCGCACGTCCGCGACCGACGCGGGCGTGATCTGCGGCAGCGGCGCACACGCACCCTGCAACACCACCCTCGGGTCGCGCGCCATCAACAAGCGGTCGCGCGCAAGCGCAGCGTAGACCTGGCGGTCCGCGACACGCCATTTCGACACTTTGATACGCTTGGGATTGGCGAACTCTGGCACGCCAGCATCCGTCATCGCGGCAGGCCCGCCATCGACGCCGGGGGTTGTGACGATGGACGGCGGCGGTGCGGTCGGTGCCGTCTCGCCGGGGCAGCTCTCAGCGACCACGGTACCGCGGCGTAGCGTGCTATCGAGCGCAGCGAACACCGCAGCGATTTTGGCGGTGGGCTGCGGCAGCGTCAGCAGCGGCTCGCTGACGTCGCTGAACAGGGTGACGCGCATCG
>JAYTVG010000419.1:0-1732 GCA_043744135.1 Deltaproteobacteria bacterium
AAGCTAGTGCCGTCGTAGCCGGGCTGAACTTGGTCGAGGTGCACCGCGGTGATGTCGAAATGAAACGGTGCGCGTTGCTTGGCTTCCCACAACAGGTCCACCATCGCGTAGCTGTCTTTGCCCCCAGAGATGGCGAGCATCACGTGGTCGCCCGGCTCCACGAGCGCCCAGCGCTGCACGGTCTTTGTGAGTTGTCGTGCCAGCTTTTGGTGAAGCTTGCTGCGGTGCTGATGCGAGGCGAGTCCGCGCGGACGCGCCGCACGCACACCGTCATGCCGTTGGAGCCGAGGGTCATCAGACATGGGCAAGGTCATGTCAGTCTGCACGCTGCGTGAAAAGCGCGCTGGTCAATCGCCGACCCTTGGCTGTGGCGGGGGAACGCTTGCGACCGCTTCCGCCCAAGGGGCTAAAGCCGCATCGGCATGACGACGCACAAGTGCCGGGGTTCGTCCACTCCCACGATCAAGCCGGGTGACAAGTTGTCGGTCAGCTTCAGCAGCACGTTTTTATCGTCCAAGCTCGACAAGGCGTCGAGCAGGTAGCGCGCATTAAACGCAACCTCGATGGCCTGTCCCGCGTACTCCACCGGCACGTCATCTGAGATTTCGCCAGCCTCGGGATTGTTACAGCTGACCACGAGTTGGTCTTTGGTGAGGGCGAGCTTCACCGGCTGCATTTTGTCGGATGCAAGCACGCTGACACGCTTCAAGCTGTCGACAAGGTCTTGGCGCGTCAGGCGCACAAGCTTGTCCGCGAGTTTTGGAATGACTTGCTTGTAGTCGGGGAATTGCCCGTCCACCAAGCGCATCCCCATCATCGTTGTGCCCTTGCGGACCACGGCGTGGTTGTCTTTGAAGCCAAGCTCGATGTTGCCCTCCAGGTCGCTGCCAAAAATGCGTCGCAGCTCTCCGAGGCCTTTGCGCGGCAAAATCACCGGTCCGGGCAAGCCTAGCCGTGCGGTCCCTTCCACCGAGCGTTCGATACGAACCAGGCGATGGCCATCCGTCGCCACCATCGTCAACGGCCCGTCGCCTTGCGTGGGCTCAAACAGCACGCCGTTGAGGTTGTAACGGGTCTCGTCTTGCGACGCGGCGTACAACGTTTTGTCCACCATATTCAAAAGCAAGGTGGTGTCGACGTTAACAAAGCTAGCTTCTTGGTAGGGCGGAAGTGCCGGGAACTCGTCCGCCGCGAGTGCCATGAGCCGCGCACGGGTACGGCCGCTTTTCACTTCCACGTGTTGATTCGGAAGTTTTTTTAACGTGACGTCTGGCCCAGGGAGCTCGCGGACCATATCGGCCAATGAACGCGCTGGGATGGTGACGGCACCCGCGCTGGTCACTTCACACGCACGCTCGGTGCGCACGCCAATATCAAGGTCGGTGGCGATAAGCGTGAGTCGTCCGCCGCCGTCTTTGCCCCCGCTCGCGTCGAGCATCACGTGCGACAAAATCGGCATCGTGTTTTTCTTTTGCACTGCACCTTGGGCAACAGCGACCGCACGCGCGAGTTCAGTGACCGAGATGCGCAGCTCCATGACGTGGCTCCACTTTCAATGTTCTCGTCCCGTGACGCAGGCGCCTCGCTGTAGCAGGCTGTCGTGCCCGCACAAAGTGTTTAAGGCGCACCACCGCCTGCTGTGGATTGTTTCGGGTGCCGGAATTGATCTTAAGAATTAGAAATTCAGATCACCCATCTTCCATCAGGGGTGTGTGATCTGTGGGAAGCTTAT
>JAYTVG010000420.1:0-5517 GCA_043744135.1 Deltaproteobacteria bacterium
TGAGGCACTCGATGGTGCCGGCGCCCACGTAGCCGACTGCACGCGCGGCATCGCACGCGACCTTGCCCATGGCCTTGCGCATCTCGGGTGACACAAATGGACTGGGCGCTTCTTCAATGAGCTTTTGATGACGACGCTGCACCGAGCATTCGCGCTCAAACAGCGAGTGCACATTGCCGTGCGTGTCCGCGAACACTTGGATCTCAATATGGCGCGGCTTGTCGAGAAATTTCTCGATGTACACGGCGTCATCACCGAAACTGTTTTTGGCTTCGCTGCGCGCGGACCGCCAGGCGCTTGCAAACTCCGACGCGGCCTCCACCTTGCGCATGCCCTTGCCGCCACCGCCGGCCGCGGCCTTGAGCATGACGGGGAAGCCGATCGACTCCGAGTACTTCAGCGCCGCAGCCTCGTCCTCGATGGCTTCTTCCAAACCGGGCACGATCGGCACGCCCGCGGCCGCCATCATTTTGCGCGCGGTGGTCTTTGGTCCCATGATGTCGATGGCGTACGGCGGCGGCCCGATGAAGATCAAACCCGCGTCCATCACCTGCTGCGCAAACGTCGCGTTCTCCGACAAAAAGCCGTAGCCGGGGTGGATGGCGTCCGCACCAGAGCGTTTGGCGACGTCGATCAACTTGTCCGCGCGCAAGTAGCTCTCGCGCGGTGCGGCCGGGCCGATGTGGTACGCCTCTGTCGCGTAGCGCGTGTGCAGGCTTTCACGATCGACGTCGGAAAACACCGCGACACTTTGGATGCCCATCTCGCGGCAGGTGCGCATGACGCGCACCGCGATCTCGGCGCGGTTGGCGACCAGCACCTTTTTGATGGGGCCGGTTTTGGTGGTTTTCGACAGCGTCAGTGTCGGGGGGGTGTAGGCCATGAAGCTTGCTATGCGAAACGGCATGCTGCGTCGAGTGGGAACGCCTGCGCTAACACGCTCGTCGAAAGGTGTGCCGACCTCAGGCTATCGCTAGCGTGGGGCGGCGCGGTGAAACGACATCGCGTCAACGTCGACCGCGCTCACCAGGTGCCCCATGCGCTGTCCTTTGGTGGTGAGGTACGCGCGCGCCGCGGAGCCCATCGCGACCACGTGTGGCACGCGACGCAACACGTGCACGCCTGCGTCCGTCAAGCCCTCAACTTTGAGCGGGTTGTTGGTCAACAGCGCCACCGACGTGGTTCCTAAGTCGTTGAGCATGTCCGCCGCGGTGGTGTAGTCGCGCGCGTCGTCGGGGAGCCCGAGTGCGCGGTTGGCGTCGACGGTGTCGAGCCCCTGCTCTTGCAGGGCGTAGGCGCGAATCTTATTGCCCAGGCCGATGCCGCGTCCTTCTTGACGCAGGTACAACACGACACCGCGGCCCTCGCGCACGATGCGGTCAAGGGCCGCGTCCAGCTGCTGCTTACAATCGCAGCGCAAACTGCCGAGCACTTCGCCGGTCAAACATTCAGAGTGCACGCGGCACAACACGTCGTCGCCCGTCACATCCCCGACGCACAGCGCCAGATGTTCTTTGCCCTGCCCATCAACATACACAAGGGTCCGCAGCTCGCCATGCGCGGTGGGCAACAACGTTTGCGCGTAGCGCTTCGCAGTGACATGCGCGGCCTTAGACATGGCCACCACCGGGTGCAGCGTTTGGGGATGCTGCGTCTGGAGGTGCTGCGTCTGGAGGTGCTGCGTCTGAGGAAGCGACGCGACCATTTTTGCAACTGGAGTGGCGTTTTTGGGTGCGCTGCTTTGGGCACGGCTCAGGGTTGCACTGTGGGCTCGGCTCAGGGTCGTCATCGTTCACGCTCGCCATCAGGGAAACGCCCCCGCATGCGGATACGCCGTCAGCGCGCACCTATTTCTACCGAAAGTGTAGATCGAACTTTTCGATCCACCAACTGTAAGTGAGATGCACGACGTGTGCGAACGGTGCAGGTGGGGGCAAAACACGCCTGCCGTCCAGATCACCGACCTTGGGAGGTGAACAAAAGTAATTCACCGACCTTGGGAGGTGAACAAAAGTAATTCACCGACCTTGGGAGGTGAACAATCGAATTCACCACCACCCGCAAAAAAAAAACCCGTTAGCATCCTAACCATGACGCTGACGGGCAAGCACGTGCTGGTGGGGGTGGGCGGCAGCATCGCCGCGTATCGTGCATGCGACCTGGTGCGACGCTTGCGCGAGTTGGGCGCGAGCGTGCGGGTGGCACCGACCAAGGCGGCATGCGCATTCGTCACGCCGCTGACGTTTGAGGCGCTGTCGGGCATGCGCGTGCTCGGGGCCGTGTTGGAGCTCGACGACGGCATCATCCCGCACGTGCAAGAAGCGTATCGAGCGGACCTCGCCATCGTCGCCCCCGCGAGCGCGGACCTGATGGCCAAGATGGCGCACGGCTTTGCGGATGAAGGGCTCACCGCCACCTTGCTGTCGTACCGCGGTCCGCTCATCGTATGCCCCGCGATGGAGACGCGCATGTGGGAGCACGCCGCCACCCAAACCAGCGTCGAGGTGTTGCAGCAGCGTGGGGCGGTCTTGGTGTCGCCGACGCAGGGCGCGCTCGCATCGGGCCGCAGCGGGTGCGGCAGGTTGGCCGAGGTGGCCGACATCGTCGAGGCGGCCGTGCACGCGCTCACCGCCAAAGACCTCGTGGGGCTGACGCTGTTGGTGACGGCCGGGCCCACGGTAGAAGACCTCGACCCTGCGCGCTTTTTGTCGAACCGCTCGTCTGGCAAGATGGGGATAGCGCTTGCGCAAGCGGCGGCGCGTCGAGGTGCGCACGTGCATTTGGTGCATGGGCCCGTGCAAGTGCCGCTGCCGCGCGGCGCTGGCATCGTCACGCACGCGGTGCGTAGCGCGCAACAAATGCACGCCAAGGTGCACGCCGTGGTGGCCGGCTGTGATGTGGCGGTCATGTGCGCTGCGGTCGCCGACATGCGCCCCAAAACCGTCGCGCACCAAAAACTCAAAAAGCCGCACGGCAGCGCGCGGGCCGACGCGCAGCACAGTTTACACACCATCGAACTGACCGAAAACCCCGACATCCTCAAAAGTCTCGGGGCGCTCAAACGGCCGCCGCTGTGTGTGGGCTTCGCTGCGGAGACGCAAGACGTGGAGCGCTACGCCGCCGACAAGCTCAAGCGCAAGCGCTGCGATCTAATCTGCGCCAACGACATCTCAGCTGCAGGCAGCGGCTTTGACGGCGACACCAATCGCATCTACCTCGCACGCCGCGATGGTAGCGCCAAGTGGCTGCCGCAGGGCAGCAAGGCTGACGTCGCTGGGCACATCTTAGACGAGGTCGCCGCACTGGTGCGGACCCGCAAGCGCACCGCGGTGAAAAAGCCGTGAGCTTCGACGATGGCTTGGCGCCGGGCGCCGGCGTTGTCGGCGCCGGCGTTGTCGGCGCCGCCATGCGCGTCGATGATGTCGATGTGTACGCGAGCACCAACGCCGGCAACTACTACTGCGGACACTTGTTTTACCTGCTGTCGCGCTGGGCCCTGCAAGCCGACGGCCGAGGTGCCGGATTTTTACACGTGCCGGCCGATCGCTGGACCACCGGTGCGCCCGCCGCACCCGCCACCGACCGGCACGCGCGCACCCGCGTCGTCATCGCGGCTGCGTTGCGCGGCATCGCGGACGCCGGTGTGCACCAGCGCGTGCTGGTCACGGGCTACGGCGCATTTTCAGGTGTCGTTGACAATCCGACCGGCGCGTTTGTGGCGTCGTCGCAGCAGCTGAGCGCGGCGCTGTCTCGCAGCGTCGGCGCTGCGCGCGTCGGTAGCGATACGGACGCGGGGCTGCCCACGCTGCACGCCGGTGGCCTGACGGTGGCGCGCATGCAGCTGGCCGTCGACGACACCGCCCTGCATGCGCACGCGCCGGGCTCGTTAGCGGCGGCGCTGAGCGCGTTTGAGCCGCACGCGGTCATCGCGATGGGCGTGCACCGGGCCGACGCGAATTACCGCGTGGAGCAAACCCCCACGAGCGCTGGGCTGCGCACGCACGCGGTGGCGCCAAGCCACAGCCATGACGATGTGGGCGCCTGTGACGTGCTGCCCGACAACACGTGGTTGCTGCAGGCCATCGCGCGCGGCGCTGCCGCACTGCGCACCGGCCCGCGCCCGCGCTGGTCTTAGCTGCCCTCGACGGCGGGCAGCGCGCGCGGCGCGAAGTCGCCCGCCAAACCCGCCAGCGCGTCGCGCACAAAGCCTGGGCCGCGGTAGATGAAGCCAGTGTATCCCTGCACAAGTGACGCACCCGCCTCGAGCTTGGCGCGCAACGAATCGCCATCTTCGACGCCACCGACGCCGATAAACGTCAATCGCGCTTTGTGTGCGTCGCACAACGCGCGCAACAGCGCCGTGCTGCGGGCAAACAGCGGCGCGCCGGAGATACCACCGGGACCGTCGGGCACTGGCCCGCGCATTGCCTCGCTCGACAGCGTCGTGTTGCTCACGACGACGCCGTGGCAGCCCGATGCGATCGCTTGCGTGCACACTGCGTGCGCGTCGTCATCGCTGAGGTCGGGTGCCAGCTTGACGAGCAGCGGCCGAGGTGCGGTGCGCCGCGCGTTATGCTGCATGACGCCGTCGAGGATTTTTTTTAGCTCGTCTTTGTCTTGCAGCGCACGCAAGCCGGGTGTGTTGGGGCTTGAGACGTTGATGACGACGTAGTCGGCGCAATCTGCGATCGCTAAAAAACTCTGCACGTAGTCTTGCGCTGCTTGTTCGTTTGGTGTGACCTTGCTTTTGCCGATGTTGACGCCGACGGGAATGGTCACGCGGCCAGCACGTCGCCATGCCTGCAACCGTTTCGCGCACGCTGCGGCGCCGTGGTTGTTAAAGCCCAGGCGATTTTTAAGCGCGCGGTCGGCGGCGATACGAAACAACCGCGGCTTGGCGTTGCCGGGCTGCGCGTGCGCCGTCACCGTGCCCACCTCGACGAAGCTGAAGCCAAGCGCGCCCCACGCGGGCACCGCCTCGGCGTCTTTGTCAAAGCCGGCCGCCAGGCCAAGCGGATGCGCAAACACCATGCCCATCACCGTGCGCGACAGCATCGGCGGGTGCGGCACGTGCAGCGCACACACACGCGCGTAGTGCGCGAGCGCGAACATCGCCGCGCGGTGCACGCGCTCGGCGTCGATGCGAAACAGCGCGGCCCGGCTGGCGCGCCACCAGCGGCTGACGGGAGGGTTTGACGCAAGACTCGACGCTGGACTCGCCACACGGGGCGCATAGCACGGCATGTGGCGTGGCGCTGCGCTGTCGCATGACCGATGCGTTGTGGGT
The DNA here is from genome assembly GCA_043744135.1 of Deltaproteobacteria bacterium. GTDB lineage: Bacteria > Myxococcota > UBA727 > UBA727 > VGSZ01 > JAYTVG01. Next base: position 5,288 of record JAYTVG010000420.1, read on the forward strand.
GGAGTGAAACCGTGCGCACGCGTAACATCGTGCCATGGCGAATCGCATCAGCGGCGGGCAGGGGGCGCCGTCTCCTTCCACAAGCTTGCCGTTGCCGGGCGGCGACGATCGCTTGCAGCAACAACGCGACCAAATGGTCAAAGAGCTGCGCGACCGCGACGTCGTCAATACGAGAAACGATGCCGCCCACGTCGTTGATCAAGTGTTGCGTCGCTTGCAACCCGACGGTG
>JAYTVG010000421.1:0-5505 GCA_043744135.1 Deltaproteobacteria bacterium
CTCTTGCAGCAACGTCAAGCGACCGCCCGCATCGTACTGCGCGCGTTGGCCGCGGGTGGTTGGATCAAACGACGTCGACATCTGCCCGAGGCCGTCATAGGCCTGCTTCCACACGCGCTGCACGGTGCTCGCAACGTCTTTGCGCGTTACCGAGCTCGGCCGGCCGCTGGCATCCAGCTGAGTGACCTCGGTGCTTTGCGTTGCGATAGCCCCCAGCTCGTTTCGGTTGGCGGTGAACACCGTCACGCGCCGCAGGTCTGGCTGGATCGTCCACGTCACTGACTTGCTGTTGAGCTGCGCCTGCGCCAAGCCGAAGCCGTTGTAGGTTGCTGTCACCGGCGCTGTTCCCTCCGCGGTGTAGTTGTTGACGCGCAGCGCATGGTCGTATTTCATTTCTTCACTCGCCCAACTGTCGGTGGTCACGAGCGCGTTGGGTGCAACGGGTGCCGTGACCGGCAGGGTGGCTTGCGCCAAGCGGTGGATGAAGCGTTGAGCGCCTACGCTGTTGCGATCGATGTTGGTGGCGGCGAGCACGCGGCGGTTGCCGGCGCCGTCATCGCCCTCGACGGTCATGGTGGATAGGCGATCGTTTCGATCGTACGCGGTGTGCGTGATGGTGCCGGCGCCCACGGTAAACGCGGTCTGCGTCAGGGGCGCGTGCGCTTGCGCATCGATCAAACGACCGAAGCCGTCGTAGCGGTAAAACTGCTCCTGCTCCAGGTGCCCGGTGCCCGTGGTCGTGCGCACGGTGCGGCCCATGACGTCGTAGCTCGCGGTCGCCGCCACGCTTGTGGTGCTGGTCTGCGCCACGGTGCGTTGTGTCGCCACGCCGGCAGCATTGACGATGACGTCGAAGCGGCCATCTTGTGCGCCAACGACGCCCACCGCAATGTCGCGACGGTCGTACAGCGTCACCGTCGCCGCTGCGTTTGGCATGCTGTCGGGGATGAACAAGTTGAGCCGTAACGCGTGCGTGCGGTACGTGCTGCACGCGAGCGGTGCGAGTTCCGTGCAGCTGCCAAACGCGATGCCCTGTTGGCCGTACGCAAACACCGTGGTGCGGCTCGGCGACAGGTTTGTGGTCAGGTCTTCGTCGATTTTTAAGATGCGCTGCCCGCGCGCGTCGTAGTCGTAGATGATGTGCCCTCCATCGGGCAGCATCTCATCCACCACGTTGCCGACGCTGTTGCGCAACGTGACGCGGCTCGTCGCTGCCAAGCCGTTTTGCGTCGTCAACCGCACAGCGCCTAGCGCGTCGTACGCCACGAACGTGGTGTCGATGTCTGCCGGCAGCGTCGAGCTCATCGCGCGCAGGGTGTTGATTTGTGCGACCGGACCATGCGGGTCCGCGCACGGTGTGGTGCTCAAGTCGCCCGCTTCCGCTTTGGTGAGGTCGTCATAGTAGACGTACACGACGCGGTCGGTGTCGGTGCTGGGGGTGGTTAGCGCGCTAAGGTTGCGCGTTTCACGCACGCGCCCGCTGTCGTCGCGCACGGTGCGCCTACCGACGTCTTGCGTAAAGGCACCTAGCGGCACCGCAGCGACGTACGACACCACCTCGCCCGCCGACATCTCCTCGCCCTTGGTGCCGTCGCCGTCGAGGTCAACGCCGAGCCAGGTGACGCTCGGGTAGACGCCAAACGCTTGCCAGTAGCGATCAAGCAAATTCTCCGCTTGCACGTCGAGGCTGCTTTGTTGCTGGTAGTCGTACAAACGCCGCGTCATCACCCCATCAGGATCCGTGATGGTGGCTGCGTGCTGAAACATGCCGTCGTAGCTCAAGAGCCAAGTTCTGCTAGCGATGGTGCTGCCGGTGACGTCGTCGAGTGGGGCTAACAAAGCGGGCGCAGGATACTCGCGAATCTGCGTGGCGTTGCCGCGCAGCTGTGGGCTGCCGGGCGCCGCGTTTTGCCCGGCATACGTGACACCGGTGATGCCGCCGTCGGGGCGCAGCTCTTCGACCGTCAAACCGTCGGCATTGTAGCGTCGCACCGTCACCGCAAGTCCCGACCCCGACGGTGACGGTGTCGCCGTCACGAGCGGGTAGCCAAGGAAGTTCAAGCCAAGGGTGCTGTCGTTTCCGGCGCGATCGCGCTCTTGCGTCCAACGACACACGAGCGCTGCGTCCCACTCAAACAAGTTGCGCCGTTGGTTGGCGAATGCCGCGCCCGGCACGGCGCTGAGGTCCACGATGTCGTTCAAAAATGCGTCGCGCGCGTGCCGCGCCAACAGCGCACCGCACGACGCTGCGGTCTTTTTCACGGTGGGCGCGCTGCCAAGCACCATGTCGGCGCGCGCGCCCACCGGCGGCTCGCTGCTGTGGGTCGGGAAGCGCACCAGCTCGTCCATGCTGGCGCAGCCGCCGCCGCTGAGCGCTGGTGCCGCCGGCGTGTACGTCGCGTGCGTGACGGTCAGCACTGCATCGAGCGCCGCGGGTGGCACCGTGCGTGCTTGATCAAACCACAAGCTCGCGGCTTTCGGATTGGCCGCGGCGCCAACGACAAATGCACCCCACGTCATGCCGAACAACGTCGACAGCACGGTGCCGACGCCGTTGCCCACCATCGCGATGCTGCTTTCAGGCATGTTGGTGCGCCAGGTGTGCACGGTGACGCCATTGGTGCGGTCGACGATGGTGGTTAACGCGCTACCGACGGGCGCCGACGACGTCAGCACACCCCAGCGTTGCTTGACGACGCGATCGAAGTCCGCGGTCATCGGGTCCATCTCGTAGTAGCTTTCGAGATCGATATCGGTGGTGGTAGTGCCGCCCTCGGACACGGCGATGATGTTGTCGGCGATCTGCGCGCGGATCGTGAACAGCAAATCGCTCACGGTCGGCAACGGCAGCGGCACGTCGTTGCTGAAGTGATAGTCGCGCGGCGTGGAGCAGTCGTGCGTATCGGTGCCCGCGACCACGTTGACGCTGACGGCACCGCTGCATGCGTTGGCGCGACTTTGCAGCGACACCAGCGCCGCTAACACACGACGCGCAAAGGCGTTTCCTCCCACCAGCACGTGCGTGACGATGTCTTCGTGGATGTCAAACGCACCGCCAGGCTCAAGTGCTGCGATGGACGAGGTGTACGTTGTGCGCAGCGGGGTGGACGCCGGCAAGGACGTCGACAACCCCGTGCGCGTTACGGTTTTTAGATACGCCTCTTGCGTGACGCTGGAGGTGTCAAACGCGTAGCTCACCATCGTTTGATTGCGGAAACTGATGGAGCTTAGCCGCCGCAACTTCTGCGTGCGGACGATGAATGTGCTGTAGTTGAAGGTGAACTGCCGGCCAAAGCTGTCGGTGGCACCCACCAGCTCCATACGGTTGAGGCGGTTGACGGCGAGCGCGAGATTAAAGCTGAAGCCCGACGCCTGCGAGGTTTGATACGCGCCCAGTTCCTCCAGCGACACCCCCATGCGTGCGCCGCGCGCCTGTGCGGTGGGACCGTCGACGAGTTCCCACTGCAGGTCGACGCCGTAGCCCATCTCATCTTGCACGCCGACCAGTACGCCGGTCATGTCGTACTTCTTGCTGCTGCCGTCGGGCTGCGTGTATTGATAGGTGTAGTGGCCGCGGCCGGCATCGTTGACGACGGAGATGGCGCCAAACCCGCCGACGTCGGGTTGGTAGGTTTGTGAATTTGGATCGAGCACGAACATCTCGACGCCGCCGCTCGCCGAGTGCAAATTCAAGCACCGCACGATGGGCAAGTCCGCGACGCAATACCCAGGTGCACCCGCGCGGTTGTACAGGTTGCCGATGGGCTCGATGAACTCTTCATAGTTGTGCGTCCAGCCCGGCCCAAGGGCACCGTGCCACGCCCCCGAGGACCGGTACGTGCGCTGAAACGCAAATGGCACGCCCCGCGACGCAAACGACACGTCGGTCACGTCGGTGACGAACTCGCCGGTCGCGAGCACAATCGGGTCGGCGCCTTGGGCAGGCTCGGTTTTGGTGCCCACGATGCTGCAGGTTTCTTCCGAAAAGCCAATCCACGCACACACGTCGTACCGCGTGTCCATCGTCTCACCGCGCTTGGCACGATAGGCGCCCGCACGTTTGCGCACCTCGGCTTCGGTGACGGCGTTGATGCGCGACGGCGCACCGACGTGATCGGGCCGCGGCGTCGGCAAGAAATCCTCGAGTTCCATATCGAGTGCAGCGTGTTCACGGTCGCGCTTCGTGACGACGCATCCGCCCTCCGCGCGATCGGAGCACAGCACGCACTCCTCCTTGGCGCGGCCCGCGAGTGTGCATGCCAGCAGCGTGGTGTCGTCGAGGCTGCCCGCGACAAAACCCGGGCCGGGTGACGGTTGAAATCCCGCGCACTGCGTCGACGGCGTGGCGCTCGTGCACGTGGCCCACGCTTCGCGCAGCGTGTGGTCGCCCAAGCGACCGTCGACGCTAGGATTCGGCGAGCAGCCGTTGCCGCCGAACATATCGTTTGAGTCGCCTTGAATGTTGCACTGCGACTTGTACGCGGGCCCTTCGCGCGGCTCGAGCCAGCTGCATGCAGCGTCGTAGTTGTCGCAAAAGCCCGGGCAGTTGGCGAGCGGGCTGGTGGTGCTTTGGCAGACGCGATCGACGGTGGGCGGTCCACCCGCGGGGCAGCTGTTGATGACTTCCGCGGCGACGCCAGGACCGGCGTTTTCTTGCGAGCAATCCACATGACTGCCGGTGATCAAGCAGGTCTTTTGGCAATCACCCTTCAAGTTTACCGGTTGACCCGCGCCGCCACCGGATGGCGTGACATCGGCCTCGTACGGAGCGAGCGGAAAGTCGCGCGTAGCGTCGGCGACGCACTGCGCTGACGGGTTGTCGGGGCACGTCGGTGCAAAGCCGGGCTCTTGTTCGGTGCACCACTCGAGCTCGCGCGTGCCGACGCTACCGCAGGTGTTGCAGCTTAACGTCGCGGGGCCGCCTTGCATGGAAATGAGCACGGTGTCGCCAGCGTGGGCTTGCACGCTGCCAAGGATCGCTTCGGCCTGGCTCGCCTTAACGTGCACAAGACGCTGGTTGGCCCATTCGCTTGCGCCACCATCGTACACGAGCATCGCTTTGGGGAACATCACGTCGCGCGCCAGCACAACCTTGCGGCCCACCACGAAATCGACGCCCTGCAGCCACTTTTCGATATCCGTGAAACTGACGTAGTCAAACGCCGACGTGCACAATGAGTCGGGCACGTCGATGGAGGCCAAGATCGCCACGGTGGTGGCCGGTGCGTTGTTGAGCGTGAACAGGTAGCGCTCGGCGGCTTCGGTGTCGTTGTAGCCCGCGCACGTCGCCGTGCAGGTGCCAGCGAAGGTGCCGTTGGCGGGGCCCCAGTCGCAGATCTCGCCGCTGTCTTCGACGTTGTCGCCGCAGCGCGCGGGCGTGCAGTTGCGCCGACAGGCATCAACGCGCACGTCGGAGTTGTTGACGCCTTGGTCGCAGGTCTCGGTACCGACCGCGACGACACCATCGCCGCACACGTGGCTACACACCGACGGCGAGCCAGAACA
>JAYTVG010000422.1:0-1725 GCA_043744135.1 Deltaproteobacteria bacterium
ACGCCATCACGCATGCCCACCAAAACTGCTGTTTGTCTCGCGCTCCATCGCGGTCGTACTAACATAAACTCGTGACTGCACACGTCGCCCCACGGTTACCCAGCGTTCGCCTGCGGCCACTGCTGCTCACCGACAAAATCGCCGTGCGCCGCTGGATGGCGGACCTCGACGTCATCACGTTTACGGTGGTGGTGCCGACCACCGACCACGGACCCGTCGAGCCGTACAGTACGCACGACGCTGACGCGTACTTGGACACCTTAGTGCGCGCGCCCGGCCGTCGCAGTTACGCCATTGAGACCGACGGTGTGCACGTCGGCAACGTCGGGCTCAAGGACTACGACGCGGCGCGCACGTCGGCTGAGTGCTTCATCGAAATCGGCGAGGCACACGCGCGGGGTCGGGGTGTCGGGCGCACCGCGATGGCGCTATTGTTGGCGCACGCGTTTGGAGCGCTAGCACTGCGCGAAGTCACGCTGGGTGTTTTCGAATTCAATCGCGCGGCAATCTCGATGTACACGCGCTTGGGCTTTGTCTTTGACGGCAGCTATGGCGTGCACCACGTCAGCGGTCGCAGCTGGCGAATTTTAGCGATGCGCATCCTGGCCGCGGGCTGGTGTGAAAACAACACCCCTTAGCCTCACTCGACGACGCCACCGGCGACCATGCCGACGCCGAACCCGACGAGGCCGCCAAGCACTAAGCCGGCGACGCCGCCAACGCCCGCACCGACCAATGCTCCCGCCACACGCTGATCCCCGCTTGGGCCCGCGGGTGGCGTCCCGCGTGCAGCCAAAAAACCCACGCCTGCGCCTGCTCCGGCGCCCAGCAGCGCGCCGCCAAGGCCACCGACCACGGCGCCTGCGACGGCAAACCCGATCATCTTGGGCGAACCGCACGACAGGCACGAGCCGCACGACGGTCCTTGCGCGCAGCAGCATGGCACGCACCCGCCGAGGCCACCCGCGCCAGGGGACGTGCCACCGGGGTCTTGTTTGGGTTGATCGGGAACCGGTGTTGGGCGCGTGCGATGCGGGCGGTCGGAGTTGCCGGTGTCGGGCGGTGGGTTCGTGCCAGGATTTGTCGGCGCGTTGCGATCACCTTTGGTAGGGGTGCGCGCATCGTCGCGGCTGTGCTTGAGCTCGTCGATGCCGCGCTTGACCGGCGGCCCCACCGGGACGGGTCCCTTAGGCGGCGTCGGGGCGCCGTCACCGGGCTTGCCTTTCACGGGTGCCTTTTTGTCGGGCGCGGTGCTGTCCGCGTCGCGCGCTTTTTTGAGATCGGCCTTCAGGGTGTCGCAACGGTATTGGCGATCGTTTTTGTCGGTGGCGTCGGTGCACGCCGCGATGCGCTTCTTCATTTCGATTGCGTGTTTGATCTTGTCGGCGTCGTCGTTGGCGATGTCGCTCGCACGTGCAGCCGACACCGTGACAACGAGACTCAAACACAAAAAAGTCGACAGCAAGCGCATGGACACCCCATCACGACAGACGCACGCGAAGCTAAAACGATTCGCCGCGCGAGATCACGCTTCAAGGTGCATTGTTCGCCGAACAACGTCGCGGTTCACAGCTGCGCGATCGCGCACCATGCGCCCGTTGGAGCGCTCTCACCAGCGCCCACTCCGCGCACTGATCGCGAGGGCGGCGGCGAGGCCTTATGCGCGGCCACGCTTTGTGCGCCGTGCCGCAGGCGACGTCGACGCGACCAGCCCGCGCCGGCCGC
>JAYTVG010000423.1:0-5496 GCA_043744135.1 Deltaproteobacteria bacterium
ACATCGGATTGCCGAAAAAACGACGCGCGCTTGGTGTCGAGCCCAAGTGCCACATAGGTCGCGGCGATGGCGCGCACCTGTTCCGCGAGCTTTTTGCGATCGTGGGTGGTCGTGAGCGCATGCAGGTCCGCGATAAAAAACAGCGCGTCGCCGTCCGCCCGCGAAGCGGTGCGCGCGATGTCGAGGTGCGAAACGATGGCGCCGAAATAGTTGCCGAGGTGCGGTAGGCCTGAGGGCTGGATACCGGATAAAAATCGGGGCATGGCGCGCTCGTCGACGACTGCCCCGTTGCTGACAAGGGGGGATGCGTGCGTTCAGGGCACCGGGTTACCGCCCTCAGGTTGTGGCGGCAGCGCGCGCGCGGATGGCGGCGCAGGCGCTTCGGGTCGCAGCGGCGGCGGGTTAGGCGCTTCTTCGGGCTCCACCCAGACATCCGGCGACAAAATCTCCCCGAGCGCCTTGCGCTTGAGCCGCACCTGCACGTGATCGGGATAGCGACGCGTAAACGCGATGCTCGCGATGGTGGGGCTCGTCACCACGGCCCACAACAGCGCCGCCGCCGGCGCCAACAACAACCCTAAGCCGGGGATCAGCAACAGCGGCAACGCGAGAGGGATGCCGATCAATGGCACGCCAGCGAGCAGCGCCGGCCACAAAAACCACTCGGTTTGTGCCACGACAGCGTCGGCGGGCTCGTAGCCGTCCGCCTCGACGCGCAGGTAAAAACGCCCGCCGCTGGAGGTGCGCTGTTCGGAGTCGATGGGCGCCGTGCCCGCGAGCTCTCCGTCGACAAACACGCGCGCACCCTTGGGTTCTGTCTCGATGAGCACTTGGTGCGCGCAGCCGAGCGCGTTTGCGCACAGCACGGTCAGCATCAACGCATGGGTGGGCATCGCGGCCAAGGACCAAGGCGGGGGCATCGGCGGTGGATAGCATGTCCGTGAACCCACTTGAAGGACGCGCGCGCCGACCGCATGGTACGTGGACACATGGCGCAAAATATCGCGAACCTGATTGCGGACCTCGGGCGCACCCTGAGCGACCTGAAGGTGCGCACCGCGGCGCTGGAGGCGCCGCTTGACGTCAGCGCCAAGGCCCTGCGCATCCAAGAGCTCGACGACCGCATGTCGGCGCCCGAATTTTGGGGCGACCCCGACAAGGCCCAAGCCGTGCAAAAAGAGCGCACGAGCTTGGAGCTGCAGGTTAAACAATTCAACAGCGCCAAACGCGGCATCACCGACCTGCACGAGCTCTTGGAGATGGCAGGCGAAGACGAAAGCACGCTGAACGATCTGCAAGTTGACGTCGACAAAGTCGCGCGCGAGGTGCGCGCCTTAGAGCTGCGCCGCATGTTGCGCGGGCAGACTGACGCCAACAACGCCATCATCACCATCAACGTCGGCCAGGGCGGGTCAGACGCGCAAGAGTTCACCGAGATGTTGATGCGCATGTACCGGCGCTATGGCGAGCGCCAGGGCTTTAGCGTCGAGACCATCGACATCATCCCTGCCGATCCAAGCGGCATCAAGAGCGCAACCATCATGGTCAACGGCGACAATGCGTACGGCTTTATGAAGGCAGAGATTGGTGTGCATCGCTTGGTGCGCATGAGCCCTTTTTCAGGCAAGCGCGAGACCAGCTTCGCGTCGGTGTGGGTGGTGCCCGAGGTTGGCGACGAGATCGACATCGAGATAAACCCTGCCGACCTCGACACCATCACCATGCGTTCGGGCGGCGCCGGCGGGCAGCACGTCAACAAAACCGAGTCGGCGGTGCAAGTGACGCACCGGCCGTCGGGCCTGGTGCAGCGCTGCCAGCAAGAGCGCAGCCAGCTGCAAAACAAGAACCTCGCGATCAAGTTGCTCAAAGCGCGCCTGTATGACCTCGAGGTGAAAAAGCGCCTCGCCGACAAGGACAAAGCGGAAGCGACCAAGATGGAGGCGAGCTTTGGCTCGCAGATCCGCAACTACGTGCTGGCGCCGTACCGCTTGGCGAAGGATCTGCGCTCGGGTTTTGAGGTTGGCAACGTCGACGCACTGCTCGATGGCGAGCTGCAACCGTTTATCGAAGCGTACCTGTTGTACGACAGCGTGTCGGCCTGAGCGACGGGCTGACGAACGCGCAACCGCCGATCGGCTGACGGTCGGCTGGCTGATTGCGGGCGCGCTAGGGCTCGCTACCACTGCGTCATGACTGGTGACGGTACGACGCGCGCACTCCTCATTGCCATCTCGCTGTCCATCGGTTGCGGCGCACCTTTGCGCAGCTACATCGACGTCGACACCGGCAGCGCCGACGCGGGAAACGCGCGGCCGTTTTTGGACGCCGGCGCGTCCGACACCGAAGCCGACGCGGGCATTTTGGACGCCGGCGCGACCGACACCGAAGCCGACGCGGGCTTTTTGGACGCCGGCGCGGCGCCGTTCGACGCAGGCAGCGTCGAGCCGCCCCCAGTTCAGACCGCAGCCGGCGACCGCGCGGAGCTGTCGGCACACACGCTGCCCACGAGCTTGGCGTGCGCGCAGTCCGTGTCGGCGAGCGTCACCATGCGCAACGTCGGGGACACGACCTGGACCAGCGCCGACCATTACGCGCTGGGCGCCGTCAACCCCGAAGACTTGTTTTTGACTGCGGGCGGCGTGGTCGAGCTCGCGCACGATGTCGCGCCCGGCGCCACGTACACCTTCAGCTTGGGCTTGTCCGCGCCCGGCCCGGGCGACTACCTGACGCAGTGGCGCATGGTGCACGGTGGTGTCGCCGATTTCGGTGACATCGCGGCCGCCACCGTTTCGGTGCCGTGCGTCGATGGTTTTCAAGCCTACCCCGCCATCATTGACGGCACGTTTGGGATGCCGCTGCACGAGCAGCGCATCGCGTCGCGCAACACCGCGCTGCTGCGCACCGGACACGTTGTCACCGGCGACGACAACGTCGACAACGCGGTGCTCGGTGGCGGTAGCCCGGATGGCGGCATCTGGCTGAGCGGGCGTTTTCATTTCGAGATCGACGCGAACGGGCAAAACACGGCCGCGTCATTTATCACGGTGTTTAGCGATGAGCATTTTGCCGTCAACGGCGGCATGTTTGCAAACGGTGAGCTGCACATGGGCTCACCCGCGGGCGTCGATATCTCAGGCTTGTTCAAAAACGGCGTCGTCACCGGCTACGTCGCTGAGGCCGGCAACACGGTCACCCGCGACGACGCGCTGTGGTTGCAGCTGTCCGCCGCCGACCAAAACTATCTGCGGGGTGTGTGGCATGGGGCCGACTTGAGCTTCGTGCATGGCCTCATGCAAGGCACAGGCACCCACTGATCACGAGCTGTACGCCCGCAATCGCTCGCTATGCGCGCTCGATCAGTACTCGACGCTGAGGGGTGCTTGCGTCGGCGCTGCGACTGGCGGCGCGCGCGGCCTCGGCGCGATGGCGTGGCGTTCGCTGCGGCTCGCGTCTTCCCAATTGGCGCCCACGATCCCGCCGATGGCGCCCCCTAGCATCGCGCTTGCGACGCCAGCGACGGCACCGACGATGACACCTTGGCGCACGATGTTGGCGGCGGGTGCGCCGGCTGTGCCGCCCGCTGCCAACATCGCCACCGCACCCGCGCTAGCACCGACGAACGCGCCGATCGCAGCACCTCCGGCGTGCGCGAGCGCCGGGCTTTGCAGCTCGTTGTTGGCGCCGTTGCCGCAGCAGTTCACGCTGGTGCCGCAGCCAGACAAGCCGCCGCCGCCTGCGACCACCAGCGCCACCAACATCGGCAGCGCGCAGGTGACTGCTGAGCATACAAGGACGTCGGTGACGTCGGCGGTCGAGGGATCTTGCACCACCAACAGCGTCGCCAATAAGCCCGCGCTGAGGGCCGCGACGCTCGGCAACGTCGCCAGCGCCACCAACGCGAAGAGGGGTTCGCTTTGTAGCGGCGGCGCGACCAGCACGAGCAACGCGGGCGCGGCACCGATGACCGCGCCAAAGCCCGCGCCGAGCGCACCGACGGCGATCGAGCCCGCCAAGCTGACGTCGCCAGAGTCGGTGGTGAGCATGGCGCCCAAGCCGGCGCCGTCGGCTGGGGCCGGCGTGGGAGGCGCACGCGGGGGGGCCACGTCGGGCGCTCGTGCGGGTGCTGGCTCAACCGGCTCGGGCACGTTTTGCGGTGACGGTGGCGCCTCGCCCGCCGGGTCGACGGGAGGGTCGGTCAACGCGCACGACAGCGCGGTGGCGGCCAACAACATGCCAAACACGAGGCCTCCAAAGTGCGGCAGCGTGCCGGATGCGCGCGTTATGCTCGCAAGTTTCCTGTGCCGCCAGCAACATGATAAGCCAGCGCTGCCGTGAAGTCTGCGGCGCGAGGGTCATCGGATGGCACTGTGTGTCGTGTGCAGCTCGGAGATCCGCGATGACGCACGGTTTTGCCCGTCGTGCGGTGCCGAGCAGCCACGCAGCGAAGTCGCGGGCACCGACGCAGACCCGCTCATGGGCAAGGTCGTCGCGCGCAAGTTCAAGGTCGAAAAACTGCTCGGCGTTGGCGGCATGGGTAAGGTTTATAAGGCGCGCCAGCTGAGTTTGGACAAGGCCGTCGTCGTCAAAGTCCTGCACGATCACTTTCGCGAGGACCCACAACTGGTGCAGCGCTTTCAGCGTGAAGCAAAGGCCGCCAGCCGCCTCAACCACCCAAACTCCATCCAGATCATCGACTTTGGTCAAGACGACGGCGGTGTGGTGTTCATGGCAATGGAGTTTCTGCAAGGGCAGGACTTGTTTTCGTTGCTTAAAAAAGAGGGACCGTTGTCGGCCGAGCGCATCGCGCGCGTCATGGTGCAAGTGTGTTCGGCCCTCGCGGAGGCGCACGAACAAAACGTCATCCACCGCGATTTGAAACCCGAAAACATCATGGTGGAGGATCGCCGCGGCCAGCGCGACTTCGTCAAGGTGCTCGACTTCGGCATCGCGAAGATCGTGCACGGCAGCAACATGCATGACGGCGCGGATCTGACGCGCATCGGTCAGGCGATCGGCACGCTCGAGTACATGTCTCCCGAGCAGCTGGTCGGCGGCGCGCTCGATGCGCGCACCGACATCTACACGCTCGGCCTGGTGGCGTACGAGATGATCGCGGGCCGCCGTCCGTTCGGCGATGTCACCGGCGCGACTGGCCTGATGACGGCGCTGATGACGCGCCGGCCCGCACCGATCTCCACGATCACCCGCACGCCGCTACCGCCGGAGCTCGACGGCGTGCTGTTGCGCTGCCTCGAGCGCGAGGCGAGTGATCGCTACGCCGAGATCCTCGAGCTCGCCGCCGCGATCGACGCGATGCTCGATATCAAGGACGACCTGATGACGACGCAGCGCCAGTGGGGCAAGAAGTCGGAGCCGGTGATGCCGGTCATGTTCGACGTCGAGCAGGACGAAGAGAGCACGTGGATCGACTCGAAGCCGCCGTTCGATTCGAAGCCGCCGGCCGAGCTCAACGCCGCCGCTCACACCACGGGGCCG
>JAYTVG010000424.1:0-1720 GCA_043744135.1 Deltaproteobacteria bacterium
GAGGTGACGCGCATCTTGAATGCCGAAAGCGGCTTGTTGGGCGTGTCAAAGAAATCGCAAGACATGCGCGATGTGTTGGTGGCCGCAGCTGAAGGTGACGCCGACTGCGAGCTCGCGGTGCGGTTGTTTTGCCGACGCGTGAAAAAGACTATCGGCGCGTACGCCGCGGTGCTCGGGGGCGTCGACGCGGTCATCTTCACCGGCGGCATCGGCGAAAACGCCGCGCGCGTTCGCAAAGATGCCTGCTCCGGCCTCAGCGTGATCGGCGCGTTGCTCGACGACCGCAAAAACGACAGCGCTCAAACCGGCGAGCGCGACCTCGCCAGCCTTGATTCACGCGTGCGCATCTTGGTCATCCCCACCGACGAGGAACGCGCGATCGCACTGGACACCGCGCGCCTCGCACAGCTCGTGTGACGCAGCTCCTTATGGAGCCGCGACCAAGTCAAACTTCAAGTCGATGCCGTCGAGATTGCGCACCGCGCCAAACAGGCCGCTGTACGGCGTGATGCCGAAGTCGCTTTGGTTCACTTGGGTGGATCCCTGCGCAAACACTCGCCCACTGGAATCGACGTCGTAGTCGACCGTGAACGTTGCAGGGTGCGTCTCGCCGTGGATTGTCAGGTCGCCGTTGACGTCGACACTGCCGGTGCCATCTGCGTCGCCGCTGCACGACGTCGAAGTGAACGAGAAGGTGCCATATTGCGCCACATCAAGCTGGTCGGCCGCCACCATGTGTTCGCGCACGGTGGCTTGGTCCGAAGCGCTGAGCGTGCCCGCAAGGCCCGCGAGCTCGCGCAACTGCGGCTCATCATTGGCGAGCGTGTCGGTGACGACGTCGATGTCGACGGCGCACGCGGCAGCGTTACCCACTTGGTAGGTGATGGTACCGCTCCACTGTGTCGCGCGCACCACGTGATCGTGCGCGAAGCTGGCGCCAGCCGCGGTCAGGTCCTTGTGCACGATCGCGTAGAGCAAACTGTCCGCGTCACCGGTGCTGCCGGTGACGGCCACCTCACCTTCACCTTCACCTTCGCCCTCACCTTCGCCTTCGCCTTCGCCTTCGCCTTCGCCTTCGCCTTCACCTTCACCTTCGCCCTCACCGCGATCCTGACTCGGGATGTGCAGCTGTTCGGCGTCTTTGGCAGGCGTCGGGGGTTGGGGTGCTGGCGCGCACCCGAGCGCAGCTGCGATGCAGAAGATCAGTGCGACCGGTGCCGTGTGAATGCGCATGGCTTCACGCTAGTGAGCGGCGCGACCAGCGCAATGGCGTGAGGCGCGTTCACTGCGCACACAGGCGCGAAGGCGCGTTTTCAAGGCTGACATCTGCACCTGTCAAGCGCATCGACGTTGGGATGAAGCGTCGCAGGTTTTACTCACGCTCACGTCGACTTTGAGGTCGATGCCCCTCACGCCAACGCGCGCATCGCAGCGTCGGCCTCGCGCATCATCTCTTCGACGAGAACTCCGAGAGGTTTCACATCGTGGATCTGCGCCACGCCTTGGCCCGCGCTCCAGATGTCGCGCCAGCGCTTCGCTCCCTCAGCTGAGCGGTCCGCGGCAAACGCGCCGCCGGGAAGCGTCGCCGTCAGGAAATTCGCGTGAATGCCCGAGACCTGGTCGGTGTACGTGACGTCGTCGGGTGTGGCCGACACCACCAACTCCTTGTAGCGCGCCTCGGCCGCGCACTCAGTCGACGCGATGAAGCGCGTGCCGACGT
>JAYTVG010000425.1:0-5477 GCA_043744135.1 Deltaproteobacteria bacterium
GGTCTGTGTCGGTGCGGTGGTGACGACCAGCACGCGCGCGCTGATCGCAAACGCCAACAGCGCGAGCAGCGTGAGCAGCGCACCATTGACGACGTGACCAAAGACGAACTGTCCGACGGCAAACACGCTGGCGTACACCAACACGACACCGGCGACAAAACCAGCGACCAGTGCGCCGCCCAAAAACGCCGGCGGCGCGATGCCTAAGCGTGCGTACACGGCGCTCCACCCTGGACCAAAGGGACGCACGCGCTGCACGAATGCGGCGAGCACGCTGTCGTGTTCGGGGCCAAACGCGAACGTGGCGACGAGCCAACTCGCGGTGGCGATGCCGACCGTCACCAGCATGATGATGGCGTCTTTGTTGGCGGGGTTCGTCTCGGTCACCCAGTGCGGCACCAGCAGTGCGCATACCAACGACACCACCATCGCGGTGATCTCGCTATACGCAGACACGCGCCACCACAAAAAGCGCAAGATCAACACTGCGCCCGTTCCCGCGCCCAGCGCCATCAGAAATTTCCACGCGCCCGCGATGGTCTGCATCTGCGAGGTGACCGCGATCGACAGCACGAACAGCAGCGTCGTCGCCGCGCGCGAGATGCGCACCAACGAGGCCTCGCTTGCGTCCGGCCTGATAAAGCGCTTGTAGACGTCGTTGACGAGGTACGACGCGCCCCAGTTCAGGTGCGTCGACACCGTCGACATGTACGCGGCAGCAAAACCCGCGAGCAACAAACCGCGCCAGCCGTGTGGCAACAAGTCGACGATGGCCTGCGCGTAGCTGGCTTCGACGTCGCGCTTGCCATCGAGCAGCACGCCGCCGGGGTACAGTGTCACGCAGCACAAGCCGACCACGATCCATGGCCACGGGCGCAGCGCGTAGTGGCCGACGTTGAAAAACAACGTCGCGAGCACGCCGTCTTTTTCGCTGCGTGTGGAAAAGATGCGCTGGGCGACGTAGCCACCACCGCCGGGTTCAGCGCCCGGGTACCAAGCAGCCCACCACTGCACGAAAAAAAACGTGCACAACGCCAGCGGCGGCATCCAACCCGCGCTCAGCGGCGGCATCACTGAGATGGCGGCATCGACGCTGCCAAAGTGCGCGGCCGCACCATCCACGACCGCCTGCATGCCGCCGACCTTGTCGACGGCGAACACGGCGAGTGCGATGACCGCGACCATCATGATCACGAGCTGCACGGCATCGGTGACGAGCGCCGCCCACATGCCACCGGCGGCGGCGTACACGAGCGTGACCGCGAAGCACAACGTCATCGCCACCCACGCATCGACACCTAGGGTGATGCGGATGACCTTAATCATCGCGAGGTTGACCCAGCCCAAGATGATCAAGTTGATGGGAAGCGCCAAGTACACGGCGCGAAAGCCGCGCAAAAATTTTGCGGCCGTCCCGCCGTAACGCACCTCGACAAGCTCGGCGTCGGACAGCACGCGCGCGCGGTGCCACAAACGCGCGGTGACAAACACCGTGAACACCCCGCTCATCACCATGCACCACCACAACCAGTTGCCCGCTACCCCGTGCGTCGCGACCAGGCCGCACACCACCAGCGGCGTATCCGCGGCGAACGTCGTGGCGATCATGCCCGCGCCGGCTAGCCACCACGGCACGCTGCGGCCCGCGACGAAATAGTCTTCGACGCTGGCGCCCGCGCGCTTGGCAAAGCGCAACCCCACCACCACGACGACGCCGAAGTAGACCGCGACGATGGCTGCGTCCCAGGCGTTCATCGCTTCGAACGCAAGCGCGCGGAGGGTGGCTTTTTCGAACGCACTTTTGTCGAGGTCGCGCTTTTCGAGGTGGCGCTTTTCGAGGTGGCGCTTTTCGAGGTCGCGCTTTTCGAGGTCGCGGTTCTTGCTGCGGCTTGCTTTGTGGGATCGCCACGCGTGACGTTGAGTGCGACCGCTTGATGGATCAACAGGCTGATGGCGTCGACGTCGATGTCCTCGCCTAACACGAGTTTAATATAGCGCCTGCTGTCGTCACCACCCTGCAGCAAGCCTCGGTCGTCGTGCAGCTGCGCACCGCGCCAAAAGCCGAAGCCCACGTGCGTCTTGTGCGCCTCGAGCCAAGCGAACGGGCCGTTTTTGTCCCAGACCGGCTGGCCACCTTGGATGGCAAGGACGGCGTCGGGTGCGCTGTCAACCACCACCGACAACACGCGTGCACACAGCTCGCGCATCGGCTGTGTCAGCGCGGCGACATAGCCGTCGACGTCAGTTTTGCCCTGCATGGACGCTTTCGGTGTGCGCGCGCGCGGGTTTTCATCACGCGCGCGGCGTGTGGAACGCTTGGTTGCGCCCTTGCGCTGCTTTTTTTGGGTGGCCACGAATCCTCCGGCGCCGCGCTCGTGACCGCGGGGCACGCGTCACCTTACAACGGCTGCGCGCTTGTGTTCCAAGCCGTCATGATGGACGCTCGCGCCATGCTTGTATTGGCGACAGCTTGGTTCGTGCTCAACAGCGCGGCTGCGGCCCCTGCGACAACGCCGGCAGCCGAAACGCCCAGCCGAGCGACGAGCCCGAACGTCGGTGGATTCGATCGTTCTCCGCCCAAGCTCAACGTCGGCGAATTGCGCGGCTTGGGCATCGCGCTAGCGGCGGGCGGCGGCGCGCTCGCAACTGGCGCGTCGGTGCTATCGGTGTTGGCTGAGACGCAAACCACGCCGGATCTCAAAACCGACAGCGCCAGCCAAAACGAAACCCTCGTGCAAGGCGGCGGTTTGTTCGCCACCGCGATGGTGGCGGTGGGTGCGGCCATGATCCTGACGGGCGTCGCGCTCGTGTTGCAAGACGCGTTTGGAGCACCTGCCACACCAACGCCTGCGCAGTAGCGCGCTGGCGTCGGCCAACAGCTCGGGCGTCGGATGCGCGCGCGGTTTCGCTACGCGCTAAACGACGAACCGCAGCCGCACGTGCGCTTCGCGGTGGGGTTGTTGAACTTGAAGCCGGCGCCTTGCAGCGTCTCGACGTAGTCAAGCTCCGTGCCTTTGAGGTAGCTCGCGGAAAACGCGTCGGTGACGATCTTCGTGCCATCCATCATCAGCAGCATGTCTTCGTCATCGACCTCGTCGGTGAAGTTGAGGCTGTACTGAAAACCTGAGCAACCACCGCCCTTGACGCCGACGCGCAAAAATTCGCCGTCTTCAGCGTTTGTCTCTGCCAGCGCTGAGCGGATCATCTCAAGCGCTTTGCCGGTGATGGTGATCGGGAAGTCGGCCAACACCACGAGCTCACCAGGGAAATTTGCGGGAGCTGCCGTGTGTGCCAGCGCAGCAGTGCTCTCAGAAAACGACGTGAGGCTGACAGTTTCGGTCATCGAGGACCTCCTACCGCCATCCTAGCCACCTGCGTGGGCGTGTCAATCAAAGCCCATCCGGGTGGCCTAGTTGTCGTCGTCGCTGGCGGCCGCGGCATCACCGTCGCCATCGTCGCACGGGGTGGACGCCACGCTGTAGTCGCCGCGCAACCAACGCCCCAAATCGGCGTCTTTGCAGCGTGCCGAGCAAAATGGCGCCCAGCGCGACCGCGGTTCGGCGTCGACCTGCGATGGCGCGCGCGCCGCGATGACGTTTTGGCAGCCGGGACAACGCGCAGGACGCAAACGGGCGGACATCACGCAACTCTGCTAGCATTCTCGCACGTGATCAATGCTGGAAGGCCAAGCGGTGGAGCTGCCGGCGATAGTGCTGAACCTGCCAGCACCAACGCGACCATCAGCATGAGCGAGCGCGCGCCGACCCCTCACCCGCGGTTGGCCAACCCGCTGCCGTGCTGGCACGAATCGGCGGTGGCTGCGCGCACCGACCTTGTCGTCGAGCTCTCCGTGCACGGCGGATTCATCGAGGGGACGCGACCGCTGCCGGCCGGGACGTTGGTGTTTTTGGAGCTGTCGCTAGGGGCCGAGTTAGGCGCGCCAAAAGCCGAGATCGACGCGGTGGCCGAGGGGCAAGACCGCTCCTCAGGGTTTCGCGTGCGATTTTTAAACCTCGAGGCGAGTGCGCGTGACTGGATCACGGCGCACCTCGGCTCGCAGGCGCCGCCGCAACGCCCGGTCGACGCGGCTGCGCATGCGGCGTCGCTGACGCTGTTGGTTGATGGGTCGCAGCGGCCTCGCGATGTCAGCGAAATTTCCGCCGTGTCTTCAGCCTCCCGAGAAGCGTTTCACGAGGCAGAACCTTGGCTGCCGCCGGTCGCTTCAACACAGTCGGCGCCGCACGCCACAGCTGCGTACAGCGAGGAGGTTTTCGATGCGCGTATCGCCGCACCGCCTTCGACACCGGCGCGCGTCGACGTGCCGCAGACAGCAGCCCCGCACGCGTTGTTGCACGACGTTGCGTCGGAGGAGCTCGATGCTGCAGCGTCCAACGTCGACGCGTTGTACCGTTCACTGGAGCTCGGCGAATTCCCAGCCGCCTCGCCCCAGGTTGACGGTGAATCACGCACGCTGAAAGTGACAGCAGCGCCCACGTGGCTGAGCGCTGCCGCCCACGACGCCGCTGCGCGTGCCTTTGAGTCAGCGGTCGACGCCGCAGCCGGACCGCGTGCCAGCGTTGAGGCGCCCACGCCGCCAGTCGCAGCCAGCAATCCGTTCATGGCGTTACCGCGCACCGGCACGCTTGGCCTAGGAAAACAGCGCTTGATGACGCCCGCGCCGGTGCTCCCCTACGCGCCGACGCCGGTGTTTGGCTCGTCGGTTGACGTCGACACCGTGACCTGGGGCCGCGGTGACAACTCACCGACGATGCGTGACGAACGCGACCAAGCGCTCGCGGCGGCGCACGCCGCTGTTCACGTGTCAACCTCGGTGACGACGAACATGCGTCTCCCGTCGTCGTCGACTCTTGATGTCGAGCCGCATCTTAGCGCCGGTAGCCTGCTAGCTGCCGAGGTGTCACCAGCGCATCTGGCGCCCGACGCGCAGGGTATGCCCGACGCGCCCGACGCGCACGACGCTGAGGTGCTCGCGGTCGCAAATGAAATCGACGCCTTGTTTGGCGGGGGACCTCAATCTAGCGCGCCGCCGTCGCTCGCATTTGACGCGCCTGACGACGTGTCACTCACGCCGCGCTTGGCAGTACGGGAAGCTGCGCGCCCGCTCGCCCGCGGCGTCTCGTTCATGTTTGATCCGGCCACGCCGCCGACCGAGCCATCGTCAACGTTGCTGTCCTCCTCAGGGAGCCCGGCCAACGAGGCACATCGCCACGCGCACACGATCGAGCTGCGTCGCGCTGAGCAACACCCGCACACCGATCGTGAGCCTCAGTTGTCGACGGAGCTGCAGGGCGGATTTTCTGCGCGCGAGGTGACCGATCCCGGTTTGGATATCGACTCCAGCTTTACGCTCGAACAGTCGGACGCGGCCATCACCGTCGACATGCAAGACACCGTCGGTATCGAGTCGGTCGATCTCTCGCAGTTTGATGACGTGCTCGGCCGACCCCACCCGATGA
>JAYTVG010000426.1:0-1714 GCA_043744135.1 Deltaproteobacteria bacterium
CACGGCTACATCGTGCAGTACCCGCCGCTGGGTGCGATGGCCGCCGTGATGGACGGCAGCACCGTCGTCGCGCCAGCCGACAGCACAGCCACGGACCCGGCCCCGTCGGCAGCAAGCGCGCCCAGCATGATCGAAGGCGACGCCGCGCTGTAGCCGCGGGCGCATGGGACTTTCGTGCGCGGCCAAGAGTGCGACGGTCCCGCTCGCGATGGTGACGACGCCGCGAGAACGCCACAAGCGGGAAACAAACGCCCTCCCCGAAACCAAACCCCACCGGGAACGTGGATCGCGAGCTGTACGGGTTTGTGGCTAGGCGCCGGCGAGGAGCACAGCAAGTGGACTTCCTGTCCACGTCGCGAGCACCGCAGCCGGCAACGACGCCACAAACCCGTACAGTTCGCGATCCGAGATTAGCGCAGGTCGATGGTGGTTGTGGTGGCGACCCCTTGCACCTGCACGCCCTCGCCGATGCCGCCTTCGGTCGCGTAGTCCCCAGCGGTCGCTTGGAATTGGTAGGTGGTGCCGACCGCGGCGGGCGCGTAGCTGTAAATGGCGACGCCGTCCGTGCAGGCGACCGCAACGTCTTGCGCGACGATTGCGTTGTTGAGCGCGTTGACGGTCTTTGACAGCGTGACGTTAAAAGACGCGACGCCCGCGTCGCCACAGTCTTGCCCCAGCACTGTGAAGCGCGCACGCAGGGCCCCGCGCGAGACGGCGATATCGGCGCGCAGCGGCGCTTCAGCGGTGGCGCCGGCGTAGCGGAGGTTGGTGTCGGGGTCGACGGCTTGCGGCGTCGACACACCAAACGAATTCTTGCCTGACAACAGCTCGACGACGACGTCGTTATAAGGACCGACGTCGATACTGGCTGCGCCGCGCGCACACGCAACATCCTGCGTCGTTTCCGTCGCCAAGCCGGCCGCGGTGCTGCGCTCAGCGCTGTGCACACGCACAACGGCGGCATCGACGCTGTCGCACGCGCTGGCCGCGTCTTCGCCGTCGATCGTCCACGCCAAAGACAGGTCGTACCGCGGCGCGCACGACGCCACTAAAACGGTGAGACCAACGACGACGAAGGGGAGGAGGCGCATCATGCATGCGCAGTTGCAGAACGGCGCGCGAAGTTCAAGCAGGTCGCACGGCACGCGCGCAGACAATCGGCTAACCGTGCATGCTGCGCCAGAGCGTCGTGCTAGTGCATCACGTAGCGGTGAGGATTGACGGGCACACCGCTGAGGCGCACTTCGTAGTGCAAGTGAGGCCCCGTTGAGCGCCCCGTGTTGCCGACGTTGGCGATGTGTTGGCCGCGCTCGACCTTGTCGCCGGCTTTCACGATGTAACGGGACAAGTGGCCATACATCGTGGTGATGTCGCGGCCGTGGTCGATCACAACGCAGTTGCCATACGCCGCCTTTTCGCCTGCGAAAATAACGGTGCCTGACGCCGGCGCCACAATCTCTGCTCCCTCGCGGGTCGCGATATCAAGCCCAGAGTGCATCGCGTGTTCGGATGTGAATGGATCTTCGCGAGACCCAAATCCTGACGTTAAAATGCCGCGCGTGGGGGCAATCGAGGGCGTCGACTTCAACAACACCTCGCGCACGCTGAAGTAGTCGACCAACTCAGCGAGACTCTCCATCTCGCGGTTCACCTCGTGTGCGAGCCCGACGAGGCGGCTGTCAAGCAAGGCCTCGCGCAGTTGCTGCGTGGTCGG
>JAYTVG010000427.1:0-1713 GCA_043744135.1 Deltaproteobacteria bacterium
AAGCCGACGTAGTGCTGCCCAAGATAAAATGGCCGAAACGCGCCTTTGAGCACGAGGTACGGATATAGCTTTGCACTGTCATAGCCGGCTTGATTGTAAAAATACTCAGCACCAAAATTGATGTTGTCGTTATCTCCATAAGCAATTTGAACATCGCTTCCCACCACGGCGGAGAAGAACAAATCATCGTCGGTATTCTGTTCGTTTGGCACCGTGCCCTTCGCGAGATCGAGCTTGCCCTGGTAGCGCGGCACCGACAGCCCCCGTTGCACGCTGCCCTCCGCGCGCACGTCAAAGACCCACAGCGCGGTGGATGCATCCACACCAAGCCGCAGCGGCTGATCCTTTTTCACGAGCGACGACACCGACAGCTCGGTTTGACCGAACAAGAACTCCGCGCGCGCACCGACCCCCGTGTCCTCGAGGACATCTAAGCCGTCGAGCGCCGCCAGCACGTACAAATTCCAGCCGAGCGCCTCGAGCGGGAAGTGCACCTTGAGGAGATTTACACCCAAGCGTGAATCAAAGATGTCTGTAGAATTGCGTATCCCTTGGTTCACGAAATCCGTCGGATTCCAAAAGCGTCCAGTCCCCCAACGAATACGCTGTCGACCCGCCGTAATGTACGCGACGCGGCCGATGTCGAACTTGACCCAGCCCTGATCAAACAAAATCTCGGTGCTGTTTTGCGGCTGCCCGAACAGGTTCAGCTCGCCAGGTGCGACCGTGAAGTCGTAGGTGAGCCGCATCTGCACAAAGCCGCGCACGCGATCGGTCGGCCGCACATCGAGATACGCTTGCACCAGCGAGGGCGAGCTCAAGCGCATCTCGCCGATGTCATCGCCCTCGCGCAGGTTGCCGTTGAAGCGCAAAAAAAGCTGCCCACCGACGTCGAGCGCCTGTTGTTGCGTGTCCATGATCGAGCTGAACACCGACGCTGTCGGCGCCGGAGGCGTGCGTGGCGCGCTGCCAAACAGCGCATCATCGCGTGAGGCCTCTGCGTTGGCTTCGGTCGCAGGTGTCGCTGCGGCTGTGGCGTCGCCGCCGAACATATCGGCCTCGCGCGAGTCGCCCTCGGTCTGCGCCACCAACACGCGGCTGACGACCCACCCAAGCGTCCACGCGAGCGAGCTCATCGGCTCTTTGCCTCAAGCCAAGCTTTGGTGAACAAGTTTGCATCGAGCGGCTTGAGGTCGGTGTCGCGAATGATGACGAGGGTCTGGTTGCCCTTTTCGACCTCGTCGTAAATGCGCACTTCGGCTGCCATGTAGACGTCGGCCTTTTTCGAGTCCGAGTACATCTTGTTCCATTTTGGATAGTACGTGGTTCGCAACAGTTTGCCGCTCACCGCATGGTCTTCGCGCTTGAGCAAGTTGCCGGTGGCTTTGTCGAGCCACACCTCGAGGACCGGGTAAGCGACGTCGACGCCATCTTTCGCCGCCAACTTCATATGTTGGGTGTCGAGCTTGCCGAGCTTTTCGTCGCCGACAAACGACGGCGTGTACTCGATTGCGAGACGGCTCTCGTCAAAGTCCTGTCGGCGCGAATCGGTGCCCGCGATGCGCTCGCGCTCAGTGCGGCGCTCCCACTTGCCGACGCTGGGGTCATACAAAAACAAGTTCTTGTCGACGCGCAGATAGCCTTTGCCCGCTTCATTTTTTGGTTTGGTGAACAGGATCATCAACTTGTCGTCGAGGTCGCGGCGATACACGA
>JAYTVG010000428.1:0-5454 GCA_043744135.1 Deltaproteobacteria bacterium
CGGCGCGCGCGGTCTTTGTGCAAACACGCCATGACGACGTTACTCAGCGTGATTGGCACGCGCGCGTTGACGGTGTGCAGCGGCACCGGCGCGTCCTCCAAAATTCCCTTCATGGTGTGCAGGTCGCTTTGTCCGTCAAACGGGCGGCGGCCGCTGAGCGCCCAATACATGGTGACACCGAGCGCCCACACGTCGCAGCGCTTGTCGAGCGGCACGCCCTGCAGCGCCTCGGGGGCCATAAACGGCACCTTGCCCCGGATCTCGCCAACTTGCGTGAGCACGTCGACACCCTCGCGTTTGGCGATACCGAAATCGAGCAGCTTTGTGACCCCCGAGGTCTGCAAAAACAAGTTGTCGGGGCTGACGTCTCTATGAATGAGGTGCGCGGGGTGGCCGCGCTCGTCGGTGCAATTGTGGGCATGCTCCAAGCCCAAGCATACGTCCATCCACACCTGCAACAGCGCTTCGATCGGCAGCGTCTTGCGTGCGTACCACCAGCGCTCCACCACATCGCGCAGCGTCATTCCCTGTAAAAACTCCAGCGCCAAGAAGTACTCGCCGTTGTCCTCGCCGAGCTCAAAGATGTGCACGATGTTTGGGTGGTCGAGCTTGGCGAGCAAGCGCGCCTCCCGCATGAACATCTCTTGGTAGGTGGCGCTGCGGTTGAGTTGCGCGCGCATGCGCTTGATGACCAGCTGTTTTTCAAATCCGGCGGGCCCCTCGACGTGCGCCAAAAACACCTCGGCCATGCCGCCTTGGCCAATCTTTTTGTCGATGTGGTAGCGGCCGATGCGCTGGCCGCCCACGCCGCCCGCGCGCAACGGCTGAACGACAGTCGTGTTTTCGTCGTCAGGTTCGCTCACGTCGTGCTCACGCTGGCGCGAAGATGCCATAGATTTCACCGCGCTTGGGAGGTGAACAAACGGTTTGTCGGTTCAGCTTGCTCGGAAATTCGTACCGCAGCGTTGACGTGCGCATGCATCGAAACCGCATCGTGTGGCGGGCTTCGGGACGACACCGCGAGGGTCAGTTGTTGTGCAATCGATGAAACTCCGTTGGGCGGCTTTTAGACTCCCTGCTAGCGTGCTCGCACATTGTCGCTCACGACGCGCGGCGAGAGAGCTGCCCTCCCTCACCGCCTCGGCGCAGTGACGTATCCCGTTGCCGTCCCGTCGCGGACGACACACAAGGTCGATGCCATGCCTTCCGATTCCGCCCTGCCACCGACCATCGCCATCGCAGGCGAGCGCTCGCCCCCCCACCTGATCGCGCGCCTGTTGTCGCTGGCGATTTTCGGCGCTGTCGTGGGCACGATAGCGCTGGTGGTGTTGGCCACCGTCGGCGTCGCCGCGTATTCGCAAAACCTCCCCGACTTCACCGACGTCGCGCAATATCGCCCTAAACTCGCGACCAAGGTGCTGTCTGTCGACGGGCGCTTGATGGGCGAGTTTTACAACGAGCGCCGCATCGTCGTGCCCTACGAACGCATCCCCAAGCGTCTCATTCAAGCCTTCATTGCGGGTGAGGACAAGAAGTTCTTCGATCACGACGGCATCGATTGGGTGGGCATGGGCAGCGCGGTGTTTCAAAAAGTGACCGGCCAGCGCGACAAACTGCGCGGCGCGTCCACCATCACGCAGCAACTCGCGAAATCGTTGCTGATCTCCGCTGAAGGCTTCGGCGCCGGCACCGAACGCAGCGTCAAGCGCAAGCTGCGCGAAGCGATCTTGGCTAAGCGCTTGGAGAGCACCCTCAACAAAGAAGAGATCATCTGGCTGTACCTCAACCAGGTGTACTTGGGGCACGGCGCGTACGGCGTGCAAGCGGCCGCCGAGAATTACTTTCGCAAAGACGTCTACGAGCTGTCGCTGGCGGAGATGAGTCTGCTGGCGGGCCTGCCGCAGGCGCCATCGCGCTTTTCGCCGTTTGTGAACCCGGGCTCATCGCGAGCGCGGCAAAGTTATGTGCTCGGGCGCATGCTCGACGACGGCTACATCACTAAAGCGGAAAAGGATGAGGCGCTGTCGTCGTCGGTGGAAAAAACCGTGCACGCGCGTGACGATCGATTCTTAGAGACCGCGCCGTATTTCACCGAGCAAGTGCGCCGCTACATCGTCGACACGTACGGCATCAAGCCGCTGCTGGAGGGCGGCCTCACGGTGTGGACTACGCTGGATTTGGAGCGCGAGCACTTCGCAGAAGACGCGCTCACAAACGGCGTGTTGACGGTGGACAAGCGCCAGGGATTTTTAGGCCCCATCGCTGAGTTGAGCACCGACGAGCAAGTGAAAAAAACCCTCGCGCTGGTGCAAACCAAAGGACTCAAAGCCAACAACCTCGACGGCAAACCGATCGAGGACTACCCGTATCTCGTCGTCGTCGACAGCGTGGACCGCGACAACCAATGGGCGGTGGTGAAGTTGGGCGAGCAGATGACGGGACGCTTGCCGCTGGCGGGGATGCGCTGGGCGCGCAAACCCAAGCCCACCGAAAACTGGGAGAAGGGCAAAATCGTCGACGTCAAACAGGCCCTTAAAAAAGGCGATGTGGTGTTGGCGCGGCCGTTTTATTCAAAGGCAGCATTTTTGCAGCACGCGATGGGTGCGGCCGACAGCGTGCAAAAACTTCCCGACGACGCTGAGGTTACTGCGAGTGCACCGTTGTTCACGCTCGACCAAGCACCAAAGACGCAAGGCGCGCTCATCTCGATGAATCCCCACACCGGCTACGTCGAGGCCATGATCGGTGGCTACTCGTTTGAAGAGAGCGAATTCAACCGCGCGTTTCAATCCTGCCGGCAGCCTGGCTCGGCGTTTAAGCCGCTGGTGTATTCGGCCGCCATCGTGCGCGAAGACTACAACCCCGCGACCATGATCCTAGACACGCCCGTCACGCTGCGCGACGACGCCATTGGCAAGTCGTGGAAGCCGCAAAACATGGAGGGCGCATTTAAGGGCGAGGTGACGTGCCGAGACGCCGTCAGCATGTCCATGAATATGCCCGCGCTGCACACCATGGAGAAGGTCGGCATCAAAAACGTCGTGGCCTGGGCCAAGCACATGGGCATCGAAAGCACCCTCAAAGAGGAGCTCGGCACCGCGCTTGGATCGTCGTGCGTGTCGCCGTGGGAGCTCACCAGCGTGTACAACATCTTCGCGCGCCAGGGCTTGCGCGCGGAGCCGGTGTTCATCAAGCGCATCGTCGACCGCGATGGCAAGGTGCTTGAGCAACACGCAAGCCCTAACGATCCTTGGCAAACCCACGAGCAAAAGCTCGACGCGCTGTACCGCTTGCTAGAGGAAAAACCACGGCGCGCCATGGAGGCCCCCGACGCGTTTTTGATGCACTATTTGCTCACGCAGGTGACCGGCCGCGGCACAGCGGTGAACGCGCAAAAACTCCATCGTCCGGTGGCGGGAAAAACCGGCACCACCAACGACAGCTTCGACGCGTGGTTTGCCGGCTACACGTCCACGCTCGTCACCACCGTGTGGGTCGGCTACGACACCAACGAGTATCCACTGGCGACCGGCGAGCAAGGCGGCCGCACTGCGCTGCCGATCTGGCTCGACTATATGGAGCCCGCGCTCAAGGGGAAGATTGAGCCCGAGTGGACCGCACCCGCAGGGATTTGCTACGCGCGCATCGACAACAACACCGGCAAACGCACCAGCATCGACAAACCGCAGAGCTTTGTGGCGCCATTTCGCTGCGGCAAAGAACCACCGTCGGACGTCGCTGGAACGGGCGTGTCCCTCGACGAAGCCCAGCGCCGCGGCGGCATCTGACGCATCGGCGCGCACCGACATCGTGCGACGCCAACTGCAGTGCACGCGTGATCTTCAACAGTTAGGCGGCGAGTGCGTGCGCGGTCGATGCACCCGCGTCGCGCTGAAGGGCGTAGCGCGCGACGGTGGTTTCCGCCTGCGACGCCTCGAGGGCCGCGAGCAGCGTCCCCATCAGCTCGCGCACGGCCGGGTCTTTTTGTTGCGTCATGCGCTGACGCAGGTCTTTGAGCGCCGGCAACGCCACCGCAGCGACGACGGCCCCGAGCGCTACAACAATCATCAAGTCGATGAGCGTGGTGTTCGTGTTGATTTTGCTCGCGGCATCGACAGCCGCGTTCACGACGGCGGCCAGCGGCCCCACTGCAAGCAGTCCAAGGACGATGGCGCGGCCGTTGTGCCCGTCGAGAAAATCGCGCGCGACGCTCACGTCTTGGGTGTTGACGATACCCTGCTGGATGCGGTGCACGAGGTCGCTTGGCAGCTTCACCCCCTTGCTGTGCAGTTGCCTCGCGGCCTCGAGCGCGTCAGCGCGTGCCGACGTGAGGGGCGCGGGTGAGGGGAACAGTGGTTTGACGGCGGTCATGGTGATCCTTTGGGCTTGGCCACTAACGATCGGTACGCGCCCAGCGGCGTGGTCGCAAGCGAGCCCGCGGGCCGGACGGGTGTGTTGTTGCGCTCGGTCACACCCACGGTAGCGCGTGTGTCTGTCAGCCGTTGCGCGGCTTGCTCCGCGTAACCGGGGGACGTGAGCGCGCCGACAATGAAGCACAGCTGTCCACAGCCCCGGTGCGCACGCTCGGCCAACAAACGCAAGCACTGCGCGCACAACGCCAACAGCTCCAGAGCAATCTGCTGTCGCGTTTCATCCGGCAGTTGCGTGAGCTCGCGCGCTTGCTGATAAAAGCCCGCGGCGTCGGCGTCGGACAGTGCGAGCTCACCGTCGTGGTCCGTAAGCGCGGCCGCGACTTGCGCTGCGAATGCGCCAAGCTCGACTTGCGCGTCATTGTTCATAGTGCGTGGTTGTAACAGCGCGCCGCTGTCGTGTCGATTTGATCTCTGCAGCGACGGGGCGCGCAACGGGCGACGACTCGCCCAACAACGCGTCGCTGAATTTGGCGTGGTGCGCGGATCGAGGCTGATGCGCGCGACAACGCCAGCGGGCCATCCAATCGTTCGTCTCCAAGCTCGGTGAATTCACCGACCTTGGGCGCTGAACAAAGCAATTCCAGCTCGACGCGGGCCGGTGGTCGCGGCAGCATGGTGTGATGTCTCAACTCCGCACCACCGCGCGCCGTTTGGTTCCGACTCCCGTTAGCCGGCCCCGTGCCGCGGCACCCGCGCCGAGGCCATTGACGCCGCTGCGTCTTGAGGTCGAAAGCGGTGGCTCGAGTAAATTTTGGCAGGTGACTGCGAAGGGCGCGCAGCTGATCGTGACGTGGGGCCGCATCGGTTCCGCGGGTCAAAGCGTGGTCAAAAACTTCGCCGACAAACCGACCGCACAACTGGCGCTTGAAAAGCTCGTCGCTGAAAAAACCGCCAAAGGCTACGCGCAGGTCGCCCCTCATCGCGCGGCGGCGACGGCGGCAGCACGCCGCGCCGTCATCGGCGAGCCTGCGCACGCTGGGGCGCCGGCAGGCGGCGTGCGCGCGTTGCAGCTTCGGGGTGG
>JAYTVG010000429.1:0-5452 GCA_043744135.1 Deltaproteobacteria bacterium
TGGTCGCCTCGACCGTGACGTCGCGGCGAGCGGGCCCGGTGCCGCCGGTGGTGACCACCAAACAGCAGCCGACGTCGTCGACCAACTCCTTGAGTGCACGTTCAATGAGCGCTTGTTCGTCGGCAACCAAGCGGCTGACGAGCACAAACGGCGTCGCCAACATCTCGTTGAGCGCGGCGTGCAGCTGCGGTGTGCCCTCGTCCACGTAGTCGCCGCGGCTGGCGCGATCGGACGTGGTCACGACCCCAATGGTGATCTCGGCGCTCATGGTGGTCGCGGTTTCACCTGGGGCTTGCCGTTTGACAAGAGCGGCGCTACCCAGATGCATGTCCGCTATCGGCTCACTCGCCATCTACTTCGTCGTTTGTTTTGGCCTCGTCAGCGTCTTTACGCTCGTGGCCGGGCGCTTGGCGCCGTTTAAGCCAACGGCGGCGAAGCGCAAACCCTACGAGTGCGGCGTGTCCGAGACGCAACCGACGCAGGCACGCTGGCCGGTGCGATTTGCGTTGGTCGCGATGTTGTTTTTGGTGTTCGACGTTGAGAGCTTGTTTTTTTATCCGTGGGCCGTGCAAATTCGTGAGCTCAAGTGGCAAGGGGTCACGGCGATGGCCAGCTTCTTTGCGGTGCTCGGCGTCGGCTACGTCTACGCGCGCAACCGCAACGCGTTGAAGTGGCACTGACGATCGGATCCGATCGGATCGGCGCGCTAGCTCGGACGGGACCGCCCAAAGGTCGGTGAAATCGCCCACCCCAGCGCTGTGGCCGGAGGCGATCGTTCCTGCTAGATGGTTGAGCGTTCCACGTTGAAGTTTTCGTTGCCGGTCGTGCGTTTTCAGTCAAATCACCTGGAGAAAAAAACATGAAGTCCCTCGTCATTGCTGCGTCCGTCGCTGTTGCCATCATGATCGCCGGATGCGGCCCGCTGAAGTATCAAGTGAAGTCCAGCGATCTCGCAGCGGGCGCTGACGCTGAGATCGTCGCCAACGTCAAAAAGGACCAAGGCATGACGATGCTGACGATCGCCGCTGTCAACTTGGCGCCCGCCGCGCGCATCAAAGAAGGGCGCGACACCTTCGAGGTCTGGCAGCGCAAGAACAAGGACTTCCCGTGGAGCCGCGTGGGCTCGCTCGCGTACAATGAGGGCGCACGCACCGGCACGATCCAAGACGCGACGGTGTCGGAGATGGCTTTTGATGTGCAAGTGACGCTCGAGACCGGCAACGTCCCAGAGGCGCCGTCTGACGAGGTGATCTTCAAGCAGCGCATCGAAGGCTAACGACCAGCGCGTTTCGCTTTGACACACGGCCCCATCGCGGGGCCGTTTTTTTTGCGTCGCAACCGCGCGCGGCGTTGTTGTGCCAATCCTGTTGCGAGACGCAACGCGCAGTGCTGTGGTCGTTGTTGGCGGTAACGAAACCCATGTCCAAACGCATCCTCCCAGTCATCGGCGCAGGCGCAGGCGCCGACAAGCCCGGCAACCCCGAGTGGCTGCTCACCAAACTTGTGGATTGGGGCAGGAAGAACTCGATCTGGCCGGCGTCGTTTGGGCTGGCGTGTTGCGCAATCGAGATGATGTCCGCGGGCGGTTCAAAGTTCGACATCTCGCGCTTTGGCAGCGAGCTGTTTCGTGCGTCACCGCGGCAGTCTGACTTGATGATCGTGTCGGGGCGCGTCTCGCAAAAGATGGCGCCGGTGTTGCGCGAGGTCTACGACCAGATGCCCGACCCCAAATGGGTCATCGCGATGGGCGACTGCGCGTCGTGCGGCGGGATCTTTAACAACTACGCCGTGATTCAGGGCGTCGATCGCATCGTGCCCGTCGACATGTACGTGCCGGGTTGCCCGCCGCGTCCAGAGGCACTCCTCGACGGCATCATCAAGCTGCAAGCCCGCATGCTGCAGGGCCATGGCCGCAAGGAGAAGGGCCACTACCGTGACGCCCGCTGCGACAGCCCGGTGTTTTATAGCGAGCTGCAAAGGGGCGGCAGCAACGATGCCGTGGCCGCCGAGGCCGCGTCGATGCAGTCCAACACCAGCGCTGAGAAAAAGACATGAGTGTGCTTGAGCAACTCAAAGAGCGCTTCGCACACAGCACCGCAGTGGTGTGCAAAGACGGCCACGACACCGTCAGCGTGCCGCGCGCGGATTTTCGCGACGCAGCGCTTTGGATGAAGGAGCACGGCTATGGTCGCTTCATCGACCTCACTTGCGTTGACCATCCTGAGCAGCCCGAGCGCTTCGAGCTGCACTTGGTGTTGTACAGCATGGACCAGCACACATGGGCGCGCGTGATCACGTACACCGACGAGGACGTCGACTCGTTGGTGCCAGTGTTTATCGCGGCGCACAACTATGAGCGCGAGGTGTTTGACTTGTTTGGCGTCCACTTCCTCGGCCATCCCGCACTGACGCGCCTGATGCTGCCGGAGGGTTGGGTCGGTCACCCGCTGCAGCGCGACGCGGCGATGTCCCTTGAGCCGGTCGACTTCACCGTGACGCGCGAGTTGTACAAAACCTGAGCGCACGTGCTCAGCGGGACAGCCGATCTTCGCTGACCCGCGTGGTGCGCACCCATGCGGTCGCCTTGCCAAACGGGCGCGCTACCACCAACTTCCACGCGACGTAGGCCGGCGATGCGAGCAGTGTCAGCAAGCCGCGCAGCCCCGTGCTCGACAGACTCCAACCGCGCAGCACGTGCACGACGAGCGCGACCGCGCACGCCAACCACAGCCACACCGCCGGTGATGGCGCGCCACGCACCACCAAAAGCGCCAGCTCGATGGCGGCGCCAACCACAAGCAACAGCGCAGGGTAGCTCAGCGGTGGAATCAGCAGCTCGACGGCGAGGTCGAGCATCAGCGCAGAGCGTTGGTGCACGGCGCCCGCGAGCAACTTTGGCACCATCGTGCGCACCAGCTCGATGCGGCCGCCCTCCCAACGCTTGCGCTGAGACACGGAGGCAGCGCCGGATTCGGGCGACTCCGACGCGATGAACGTGTCGGGCGCAAAGTGCACGCGCACCCCCGCAAGGCCCAGCGACGTCGCCTGTTCAACATCTTCGACGACACCGAACGCTTGATGCGGATGCTCAAGCAATACGCGCCTTGAAAACGCCATGCCGTTGCCCTTGAGGCCGACGCTGAGGCCCAAACGCTCGCGCCCCAAGCAACGCACGCCGTTGATCATCGCGAGGGCTATCGCCAGCAGCCGCGTGCGCCATGTCGCGTCGCGGTTTCTCACCCGATTGGCGGCCTGCACGACGCGCGCGCCCGCGCTCAGCCGGTCCGACATCACGCGCCACAGATTCGCCGCCACCACGGTGTCGGCGTCGATCACGAGCACGCCGTCGACGCCGCTGTCCCGCAAGATCTCCGCGTAGCCAAGTTGCAACGCGTAGCCCTTGCCGCGCAGCTGTGTGTTGTTGCGTTCGATGACAGTGGCGCCGGCCGAGCGGGCGTTTGCTGCGGTGGCATCGGTGCAGTTGTCAGCGACCACCACGACGCTGCGGTTGTCGCTGCTGTAGTCTGCGCTAAATAAGCTACCGATGGTGGCGCCGATGCCGGCAGCCTCGTTGTGCGCCGGGATGAGCGCGACGAGCTGCAGATTCGGGCTGCTGGGCGCTGACGGCTTGGCGAACGACAACAGCGTGAGCACGAACAAATACGCGAGCGGTATCGCCGCCACGCACGCACCAACGATCGACGCCACGATGAGCAACCACATCAGCACCCGCGCACCATAGCGCAGTCATGCGTCCCGATGCCTTTAGACCGCGACCGATTGCGCTGGCTTGACGGCCACCTGCGTGTCGGGTGCGTCAGCGCTGGAGTACGGCAACCACTCACGCGCTTGGAAGTCGTACAGCTTGCAGCGCTGGGTGGTGCGGATGTACTCGCGCATGCTGAACTTCTCGACGCGCACAACGTCGGGAAACGCGGCCACAATCGCGGCTCCTGCTTTTGGCAAGTTGTAAAACGGGATGCGCATGTCGACGTGGTGGGGCACATGCACCATGATGTAGTGGACGAAAAAATCCATCGGGAACGGCAGATTTTTGATGGTGGTGCCTTCCATCTGACCTTTGAACTTGTCCCACGTGCCGCTCGGCCACCACTTAATCTCGGGCTCGATGTGGTGGATGTACACGGCCATTCCGATCGCGTGCATGAAGCACATCGACGGGATGACGAACAATTTCACGACGGCCCAGCACGCGCCCAAGATCGTGCCGTAGTGCGACCAGCCCCACGCCGCGAACGTCACGCAAGCGGCGAACATAAATGCCCAGACAAACATTTGGTCGCGTCGAATTTTTTTCGCGAGCGAGTCAGGCTGCTTCCAGCGCATCATGTTGAGCCAAATGTTGCGCGCGAAATACAGGCCCGGCCCCACCCACGACCACTCGATGCGCACCAGCGCGCGCCCAAAGCTCGACAGTTTTCTGTAGTTGTCGACGGTGATCGGATGCCACACGAAATCCGCACCCTGGCGCACGGTGTGTCCGTGGTGCAGGCGGTTGTGGCCGTAGACCCAGCTTTCATAGACGTGCATCGAGGGCAGCATCAGCAAGCGGCCAAAGATGGCGTTCATGCGACGGCTCGCGAACAATGCGCCGTGCGCTGCGTCGTGCCCAAGCACAAACAAGCCGCCCACCACGAACCCCGACAGCCACCACATCGGAATCAGCGCGTACCAGCGGTCGGTGGAGGCTATCGCCACCAACATCGCGACGTACACCGCGGTGTCGCGCGCGATGTACGCGAGCCCCTTCCACGCAGGGTTGTCGTAACACTCCTTCGGGATGATCGCGATGACGGGCGCCAAGTTGCGCGGACCTTCACCGTCGGTCGCGCGTGCTGGCGTGACGACGGTGGGGGCAAGATCGGGGGGCGCGCCGCCAAACGCCACGGGCGGCGCGGGTGTCATTGCGGAAGCTGTGAGGTCTGACATGGTGCAAGGAGAGCACGTGAAACGCGAGACAACCACGGGATTGTTGCGATCAGCGCGCGGTGGGCGCAATTACTTTTGTCCACGTCTCAACCCACAGCGCGCCGCATAGAACCTCGGGGTGAGCGGTACCGAATCTGGCCGCCAACCCCCGGGCGTTGCAGCCGGTGGTGGG
Organism: Deltaproteobacteria bacterium; assembly: GCA_043744135.1. Classification (GTDB taxonomy): domain Bacteria; phylum Myxococcota; class UBA727; order UBA727; family VGSZ01; genus JAYTVG01. Next base: position 5,123 of record JAYTVG010000429.1, read on the forward strand.
CCATCGGTCGCTGATCCGAGCTGTTACGGTGGCTGCGCCGATCGGCGGTGCGGATCTGCAGGACTGGCTATTTTGTCTCATGTTTTTAGTGCACTACGTGACCAATGCGGCACCGCGAACCTTTTGTTTCTGATCTGCCGAAAACTCCTACATCCTGACGGGCGCGTGCGCGCCGAACATCATTTTGAGGTCGTGCATGCGTTTGATTGTCCTTGCGGTGTTGACGATGGCGGGACTTGCCTGTTCGACCCCGCCACCGCTCGAGTGCGTTGGTCAGCAAGCCGAGTGCACGGGCTCGTGCGTGAACCTCGCCAGCGATACCGACAACTG
>JAYTVG010000430.1:0-1708 GCA_043744135.1 Deltaproteobacteria bacterium
AGCAAAAACAATTCACCAGAACCGCCGCTGCCGTCATCGGCGACGCCGTCACCCGAGCCCGCCACGAGCGTGAGGCTGGTGTCGCTGGGGCGAATGATGTTTAAGCCGGTGGGACCAAGGTCAAAGGTGTCGATGTCGAGGCCGGGGTGGCTGCCGCCCGACTTGTTGTTGGAACCGTTCATCAAGTTGCCGATGCGGTTGGTGGCGTCGGACAGGCGCGTGAATGTGGCGTTGCCGCTGGTGCGGATGCGGATGAAGTCCTCGCACCTGCCATCGTTACAGCGGTTGGGATTTTGCGGCAGGTCTTGCGGGGGGACGCCCAGCGGTGCGTCGCCTTCCATCGCCATAAAGGTCAACTCACCGTCCGCAGTCGGCCCGATGGTGAAGCCGCCGATGTTGAAAGGCGGGCTGATGCCCGACGAAAAGCCACCCATGTTGGTGCCCTGCTCGTCGAGGGCGAAAAAGCCGTCGGACAGCACCAAATCGCGCTTCACAGCCTCGGTGGGCGATTGCCAAAACACCACGATGGCCCAGCCGCCGAACTTCGCTTGGCACGTCGTGGGATCGGCGTTGCAGTCGCCGGGGGAGGCGTTGACGTCCTCGACGTGGTAGTTGCCGACGGCGCCTCCGGCCCCTGCTTGCTGCAACAAAAACGTCACCTCGCGACGGCACGAGAACATCGGCACGATCTCTTGCGCGATCGGATGGTTCCTGCTGACGCAACGGTTCAGCGCCGACAGCGGTTCGCCGGGCTGCGCTGCGTCAACGCTGAGGTCGTTAAAAAATGTGCCGTTTGGCAGTTCGAAATCGACGTTGCGGTCGATGCCGGCGTTGGCGTCAAAGGTCGCGGACCAAAACAAAAACGCGCGGCGCACAGTGGCGTCGGGAGGCATGACGTCGATGCCGATGACCGCGTCAGATCCCGCGGTGCGCAGCGCAAAGTTCACAGTGCCGTCGTGTTCCATCAAGGTGTTGCCAACGGCGACGGCGCTGCCAAAGACGCTCTCGGTCACCATGGGCGTCAGTGGCGTGCCGTCCGCAACCGCGAGCGCGCGCGGTGTAAACGCGAGTGCGAACCACAACAATGCCAGCGATCGACGGTGAAACAAGCGAACTCCGACGACGGCAGGGTGCGGATGCAAAGCGAACCGGCAGTCTAAGCGAAAGCGGCGCAGATCTCCCAAAACTTGGGCGAAGGGACCCACGCCGACGGTGGATTGTCAGGGGGCGGTCCGCTGCTACAGTGAGGCCTTGCGTCTGCGAAGTGTGCGCCGCCTGCCGCGGCGTGGCTTCGTTGAGCTACGCGGTCGCGGCCGCGAAGGAGTCCCCGATGCTGTCGCGTTCACGTGGTGTCGATTCGCGCGCGCTGTTGGTGCTGTCGTGTATGACCGTGGCGTTGTGTCACGCGTGCAACTGCAGCGAGGTGCCGGCAGACAAACCCGCCGCGTGCGTCTTAGACACCGACTGCGATGTCACGCGCGTGTGCGCAGCGGGCGACTGCGTGCTGCCCGCTGAAGGTGAGGGCGAGGGGGAGGGCGAAGGTGAAGGCGAGGGCGAAACGCTCGGCGTGCTGGTGGCGCTGCCGCAATCCAGCGTGGAGTTCGGCGCGCAGCGTCCCGGCATCGTCGTTGAGCGCGCCATCACCTTGAAAAACACCGGCAGCGAGAGTTTGCGCGTGCTGCAGATCGCCATCGACGACAACGCCGCC
>JAYTVG010000431.1:0-5446 GCA_043744135.1 Deltaproteobacteria bacterium
CGAGCTCGTCGAGGCCAACCTGCGCTTGGTGGTCTCGATCGCCAAGAAGTACACCAACCGCGGCTTGCAGTTCCTCGACCTCATCCAAGAGGGAAACATCGGCCTGATGAAGGCGGTGGACAAGTTCGAGTACAAGCGCGGGTACAAGTTTTCGACGTACGCGACGTGGTGGATTCGCCAGGCGATCACCCGCGCCATCGCCGACCAAGCGCGCACCATCCGCATCCCCGTGCACATGATCGAAACCATCAACAAGCTGGTGCGCACCAGCCGGTACCTCGTGCAAGAGCTCGGCCGCGAGCCGACGCCAGAAGAGATCGCCGAAAAGATGGAGCTGCCGATCGAAAAGGTGCGCAAGGTGTTGAAGATCGCCAAGGAGCCGATCTCGCTCGAAACGCCGATCGGTGAAGACGAGGACAGCTCGCTGGGTGATTTCATCGAAGACAAAGGCGCCACAAACCCCAGCCACGCCGTCATCGCCATGAACCTGAGCGAGCAAACGCGCAAGGTCCTGGCCACGCTGACGCCGCGTGAAGAAAAGGTGTTGCGCATGCGCTTTGGTATTGGCGAGAAGTCCGACCACACCCTGGAAGAAGTGGGGCAGGATTTTGAAGTCACACGTGAGCGCATTCGGCAGATTGAAGCCAAGGCGTTGCGCAAGTTGCGGCACCCGAGCCGCGCGAAAAAACTCCAAGCGTTTGTGGATGCGAGTCAGACGGGACCAGCAGGTCCCCCCTCCGCCTCCTAACGCGCGTCCACGACCGGTCCACGAGCTGTGCGCGCTTGTGGCGGCGTTGCCCGCTGTGGTGCTCGCGACGTGTACAGGAAGTACACTTGCTGCGCTCCTCGCGGGCGCCTAGCCACAAGCACGCACAGCTCGTGGACCACGTTCCCGGTGGGGCGGTGGTGGCGCTATCCGCGGGTGGAGGTCGCGCGCCGTTGCGCGATTTTTTTTGGGTGCGCTCGCGCTTGCTTCGCTCGCGCTTGCTTCGCTCGGCGGGTGACTCGCAGGGGTCGGCGTGCGATGACTGCTTTGGGCGCGTAGCTCAGCGGTAGAGCAGTCGGCTCATAACCGATCGCGTCGTGGGTTCGAATCCCACCGCGCCCACTCTTTTTTACGGCAAGGTCGCTCGGAGCGTTTGCGGCCGACTTGCGACGAACGCGCGCACGCTGGTGAACGATGACTCAAACGCCTCTAGGGCGTTTTCAGTTTTCGTGTCGTCGACGCGGGCGGCGTGAATTTGCGCGTAAAACGCGTCGGCGCGTGCGGGCAGGTCGAGCGACTCAAACACCGCGATCTCGTCCGCTAACACCACTGCATACTCGGCGCGACACAGCGCGTCTTGTACGCATCGCTGCAGCATCAACCCCGAGGCCGTGAACACATCAACAGCGGCGTTGCCCGACAACGGCTTCATCGTGATGTCCATGCCCCACGGCAGCACGCTAAACAGTCCCGTCGCGGGCTCGTGGTACAAACGGTAGTTGTTGGGACCAAACTGCGTGTACGCGTAGCCGTCCCACTGGTTGACGAACCCCTCCCACGCGCAAAATCGCAGGAAACGATCGACGTCGACGATGGCGCTCATGTCGGCCAACAACGTGGCGGGCTGCGCGGTGTCGAGCGCGCTAAACAACGCCGTGAGGTCACTGCGGTCGTTCGCCACCGTGTTGGTTTCGAGCTCGAACGCATTTTCCGCGCCGACCACCCAGTCGCTGCCGAGCTCCTCGTAGACGTTGCCAGATCCGTCCGCAAACCAACGGTTGATAAATGTGCGGTCCTCGTTTTCCACGCTGAGATACAGCCCGTACGACTCGCCATTGACAGACACAGTGGCGTGCGCCGTGCGTGGGGCAGCGAGGTTGGCCGCACGAAACCCCTCGTAGGACAAGCGCTCGGCGACGCACGACGGGTCCTCCAACATGCCGTTGAGCGTCATGCCGCGAATCCCCAGCAAACGCTGGCCCTGCACAAACGCGTCCATCTTAATCTTGAAGCTCATCTTTTGTCCGAGGGGGCGGAAGTTGTATTCGCCCTTGCTGCGCACGCCCACGTTGTCCAGCGCAATGCCGTCGACCGTGATCGACGCCGGCACATACGTCCTTGGATCAAGCGTCAAGTCGGCGATGGCCTGCGGCGTTAGCTCCAGCGCGATCACCAACACATGGTCGTCGGGATAAAGCGCGGCGCTGGCGTCCCCCTCTCCTTCTCCCTCGCCCTCGCCCTCTCCTTCTCCTTCGCCCTCTCCTTCTCCTTCGCCTTCTCCTTCTCCTTCGCCTTCTCCTTCGCCTTCTCCTTCTCCTTTGGCAGGCTCGCGCTCACCCTCGCCGGGCGGCGCGCAACCTTGCGACAACAGCAACACCATGAGACCCGCCATGCGCGACATGACCACACTGTACATCGCCTGGTTGACGGGCGGAAATCTGAAGGCAACGGTGGCGAACCGTCGTCGAGGAGCCCATGAACCAAGCCAGTGTCACCGGCGAAAAGCCAACCGCGCCCGCCCCATCTATCGCTGAGCAGCTGTTGCTATTGGCCGAGCTCGCGAGCGTCGACCAAAAAGCCAAGGTTCTGTCCGACAAACTTGAGGGGGCAGCGGGACCGGCTCGCAAACTCGACGACGTCGCTACGCAGCTGAAAAAAGCCGTTGAGGACACGCAACTCAAAAAGACCGCGAGCGAGTTGCAAAAGCGCGCGATCGAAAGCGAGATTCAAGAGGAGCGCATCAAGATTAAAAAATGGGAGGCGCGCGCGAGCGAACTGCGTGGTGAGCGCGAACATGAAGCGCTTGCGTCTGAGATCGGCACCGCCAAGCGCGTGATCCGCCAATTCGAAGATCGCCAACTCGAACACATGGAAGCCGTTGAGTTGGCGACCGGCCAGCTCGAGGAACTCACGAAAAAATCGACCGCCGCCACCGCCTCCGCAGCCGCCGAATGGAAAAAAGCGGGTGGCGACTTGCAAGCGATGAAGGAGCAAGTGGCGACGTTTGCCGCGGCGCGGGCCGCGCTGTTGTGCAAGCTGCCTGGGCCGCTTGTAAAGCGCTACGAACAGGTCGCAGGCAAGCGCGGCGGCGTCGGCGTGTCGATCATCAAGGGCGAGATGTGTGGGGGCTGCAAAACCATGCTGCCGCCGCAACTTTGCATTCAAGTGCGCAAAGGGATCGTCCTTGAGGCGTGTGGATCGTGCAGTCGCTTTTTGGTGCACGAGACGATGACCGCGGTGGCGCAACCGCTGACGGGCAGTGCATGACCGCGGTGGCGGGCGCGCCGCCATCGGCGCTGTCACACGTGAAGCAAGTCGATCCCGAGATCTTCGCCAGCATCCGCAGTGAAATGGTGCGTCAAGAGACCGGCATCGAGCTTATCGCGTCAGAAAATTTCGTGAGCCGTGCGGTGCTGGAGGCTGCTGGCACGGTGCTCACCAACAAATACGCTGAGGGCTACCCCGGCAAGCGCTACTACGGTGGCTGCAAGTTTCACGACGCCATCGAAACGCTCGCCATCGAGCGCGCCAAGCGCATCTTTGGCGCCGAGCACGCAAACGTCCAGCCGCACTCGGGCGCGTCGGCGAACTTTGCTGTGTACACCGCGGCCGTGAATCCCGGCGACACCGTGCTCGCGATGCGCTTAGATCAAGGCGGTCACTTAACGCACGGCAGCGCGGTGAATTTCTCCGGCCGGCTTTACAACATCGTGGCGTATGGCGTGCGGGAAACGGATCAGCGCATCGACTACGATGAGGTCGAACGCCTCGCCCACGCACACAAGCCGAAGCTGATCGTGGCGGGGGCGTCGGCGTACTCGCGCACCATCGACTTCGCCCGTTTTGGTGCCATCGCTAAGGCCGTCAACGCCAAGTTATTCGTCGACATGGCGCACATCGCGGGCTTGGTGGCGGCGGGCCTACATCCGTCACCGGTGCCGCACGCCGACTTCGTCAGCACCACCACGCACAAGACCCTGCGCGGGCCGCGCGGGGGTCTGATCTTGTGCAAAGATGAGCACAAAAAAGTCATCGACTCGCGGGTGTTTCCCGGTGCGCAAGGTGGCCCCTTGATGCACATCATCGCGGCGAAAGCCGTGTGCTTTCAAGAAGCGCTCGCGCCCGAGTTCGCGGTCTACCAAAAACACATCGTCGACAATGCCGCGGCGCTCGCCGCCGGCCTCACCAAGCGCGGCGTGGCGCTGGTGTCGGGCGGCACCGACAACCACCTCATGCTGCTTGACCTGCGCAGCGTAAACGCCAGCCCGCGGTCGGGCGGCGCAACTGCGGACCCCGCCTTCGTGTTGAGCGGCAAGGTCGCAGAAGAAGCGCTCGGCCACGCCGACATCACCGTCAACAAAAACATGATCCCGTTTGATCCTGCGCCCCCCACGACGTCCAGCGGCATTCGCGTCGGCACGCCCGCGGTGACGACGCGCGGCATGCGTGCGCCGGAGATGGACCAAATAGCCTCCCTCATCGCCGACGTGCTGCAGGCCCCGACGGACCCAGCGGTGCTCGACTCGGTGCGCGCGCATGTGGGCACGCTCGCCGCGCGCTTCCCGCTTTACCCCGACCTGTTGGCGTCCGTCGGCGCCAGCGCTTGAGCGTCACGGTGCGTTGTGTGGAGACCCCATGAAGTGCCCCTACTGCGGATCGGTTGATAACGGCGTCGTCGATTCGCGCGACACCCAAGAGGGAGCCGCGGTGCGACGGCGCCGCAGCTGCACGGCGTGTACGCGGCGCTTCACCACCTACGAGCGCGCCGAAGAACAGCCGCTCGTCGTCATCAAAAAGGACGGCTCGCGCACCATGTTCGCACGCGACAAGTTGGCGGCAGGGATGCGCTTGGCGTGCCTCAAGCGCCCGGTACCGATGGCAAAGATCGACGAGGTCACCGGGGCAATTGAACGGCGCGCGCAGGAGTTGATGGAACGCGAGATTTCGTCGCGCTGGCTCGGCGAGCAAGTGATGGCAGCGCTGCGCGAACTTGACGACGTTGCGTACGTGCGCTTTGCCAGCGTCTACCGCAGCTTTCGCGACGCGGCGGAATTTCAGCGCGAGCTCGACGCGTTGCGCACCGCGCGCGATGGCGTGCTCGACGCCGCGCCCACCACCGACGCCGTTTCATCGGGCTCGCCACAAGCCACCGCGGCGCGAGCGTAGGACGGCGTGTCGTCGGCGTTTGCATTTTTGCTCGACGCTGCTGCACCACAGCCGCAGCCCGCGAGCTCCGACGGCGGCCTGATGCAGTTGGCGCTGCAGTCTGCGCGCGCGGGTGTCGGGCGCACCGCACCAAACCCACCTGTCGGCGCTGCGCTGTTGTGTGTCGACGGCGCCGTGTTTGTCGGCCACCACACCAAAGCGGGCGCGCCGCATGCCGAGGTCGAAGCGCTTGACGCGTGCCCACCAGGCCGCGCCCGCGGGGGCACGCTGGCTGTGACGCTCGAGCCCTGCGTG
>JAYTVG010000432.1:0-1708 GCA_043744135.1 Deltaproteobacteria bacterium
TGACGGCGGAGGTGCGCACCTCAGCGTCGACGATGCCCTGCGCCTTGAGGTACAACAGCGTTTGCTCGACTTGCCCCTTAAGGCTTTTATACCCCTCGACGCGGTCTTTGTTTTCGACCGACACGCTAGCGGTCCACTCGATGAGATCGCTGGTGATGCGTTTTTTGGCCGAGCCGGTGACGTCGATGACGGCGGTGCTCTTGTTTTTAATCTGCGTCCACGCGACCGCCGCGATCAGCGTCGACAACACCAGGGCTAAGGCCAAAGGGGTAAAACTGCGTGTCATGCGTGCGCTCCTCGCGAAAGCAGCGCGGACTATACACGATCGACAGCCCCAGGCGGCTGCGCGCTAGATGCCCTCGACGTGTTGCGCGGCTGCGCACTGGGTGTCGATGTTGGCAATTAACACTTGCGTGCGGTGTAGCTCAGCGGGGGCGACGGCGTCGCCGAGTGTGGCGCGCTGCACCAGAGCCGTGACCTCCAACATCACCTCGCTGTGGCGCTCAAGGGCTTGCGCCACATGGTCGCGCATGGCGAGGACAGGGAGGTCTAAGCGATGCGTCTGCGGCAACCGAGCGGGGCCCGGCACGGGGTAGGCGGCGGGATCGATCTGCAGCAACCGCACCGACTTCACAGCCTGATGCGCTTCTTTGAGGGCGGTTTTCAGCGGCGCCGCCAACTTCGCCAAGCCCGCCTGGAGCGCCGTCAAGTTTTGCAGCGTCGGGCCGCCCATCGCCTCACCCCACAACTGCAGCGCGTTGTCCGCGAGCAATCCCGCGTTGGCCGTGCCCAGCTGGGACTCGGCCACGTCGACCTTCATGCGCAAAGCCAGCGGGCTATAACGCGAGTTGGCGTCGAACGCGACGTGGTAGCGCTTGCCCAGCTCCGCGCGGAGGTAAAAGCCAGCGTCGGCTTCGAAGATGTCGGGTTGCGCCGCGACCTGGTTGAGAAACTCCCGCAAGGGCGCGCTGTTGGCCTCCTTAGGAAAGACCGCGAGCGCCGCTTGCATCTCTGCACCAGTCACCTTGCGGTCGCCCTGGTAGGCCTTGTTGATGCTCGCCTGCAACGCGGCCATCGCTTGGCGGGTGACGTTGGGTTTCGTGGTTGTGGACACCAGGGCTCCTTCGGTGTGGTCTATCCTACATTATCCGACGTAGCGTGCCGTTTGGTTCATCAGATCGCGCGACGTGCTGTGTCTTTCGTCACACATCTTCTTTGCTGATCTCTACCCCGCCGCGGCCATCGCGGTCGCCAGCGCCACCACCGCGACATGCAGCCCGAAAGCGACGACCCACGGCACTTTACCTTTGGTCCCCGCGATCACGCTGACACCGATGGCAACCAGGCCGCAGTTCCACAGCGCAAAAAAGTCGATGCCGCTGAGCAACGTCGCCAGTGGGTGGTGGCCGGTTTCGAGCTTGAACCACGCGGCGGGATTGGACAGCACAATGTTTTGTGCGTCGAGCGTCGTGATGTCTTTGCGCACAAACGTCGCGGCGCTGATGATGTCGTGCAGCGCGAGCGGCGCGGACGCGAGCGCCACCGCCGACAACAACGGCGCAAAAGCGAGCGCCGGGCGGGTGCCGCGCAACACCAAAAAACACAGCACCGCGAGCGCGCCGATCCACAGCGCGCGCTTGGCCACCGCGCCGACCGGCAGTGCCACCGACAACGTCTTGGCGCTGGTGTTTTCCACCTTGGCGCGCGC
>JAYTVG010000433.1:0-5419 GCA_043744135.1 Deltaproteobacteria bacterium
CAAGCGCGACTACTACGAAGTCCTCGGCGTCGACAAAGCCGCCGACGAAGGCGCCCTCAAAAAAGCCTATCGAAAACTGGCGCACCAGTTTCACCCCGACAAAAACCCCGGCGACAAGGCGGCTGAGGAATCCTTCAAAGAGGCATCTGAGGCTTACGCCGTGCTGTCAGACGGTGACAAGCGCGCGGCGTACGACCGCTATGGGCACCAAGTGCCGGGGGGGGGCGGCTTTGATGGCTTCGGCGCGGGTGCCGTCAACATTCAAGACATCTTCGGCGACATCTTCGGCGACCTCTTTGGCGGTCGACGTCGCGGCGGGGGGGGCGCCATGCGCGGCAGCGACTTGCGCTACCACATGGAGGTCGCGTTTGAAGAAGCCGCATTTGGTGGGCAAAAGGAGGTCACCATCCCGCGCGCGGAAGCCTGCGTGACATGCGCCGGGACGGGCGCCAAGGCCGGTACCAAGCCCAAGGTCTGCAATCTGTGCGGTGGCGCCGGCGAGATTCGCGTGTCGCAAGGGTTTTTCGCGATCGCGAAAACCTGCCACCAATGCTTAGGCAACGGCCGCGTCGTCGACAAACCCTGCGAAGAGTGCCAGGGCAAAGGGCAGCGCGAAGTTGAGCGCACGTTGAGCGTCAAAATACCGCCCGGCGTCAACGACGGAACGCGTCTGCGCTTCGTGGGTGAAGGCGAAGGGGGAGCGTCGGGGCAGCGCGGCGATTTGTACGTCGTCATCGCGATCCAACCGCATCCCTTGTTCACGCGTGACGAAGAACAGGTGTTGTGCGAGGTGCCGTTGAGTTTTGCGCAAGCGGCACTCGGGTGCGCGCTCGAAGTGCCCACGCTCGACGGCAAGCTGCAAATGAAGATCCCCGCAGGCACGCAACCCGGCAGCGTGTTTCGTCTGCGCGGCAAAGGAATTCCCGCGCTACGAGGTCAAGGACGCGGCGATCAACTGGTCAAGGTGCGCGTCGAAATTCCAAAAAATCTGAGCGCGGAACAACAGGACCTTTTGCAAAAGTTTGCGGCCGCAAGTGGCGAGGCCCAGCACCCGGACGGAAAAACGTTTTTTGACAAGGTCAAAGAGCTCTTTGGCTAGTGCGGCCCGACTGACGCGGTGGCCTTTCGCGCGATCGCTGCGTTGAGCGTTATGACTGATTATGACGAGAGGACGCTGCTGCCTGCGCTAAGGTGCCTTTCACCCTTGGAGGTTTCGTGACGCCTAGTTTCATGGTTCATCTCGCGAAGTCGATGCAGTCCCTGCTTGGTGTCGTGGTGTGTTGCGGCCTGAGCACTGTCCCGCTCGCATGCTCCGGCGGTGAAGGTGAAGGTGAAGGTGAAGGTGAAGGTGAAGGGGAAGGTGAAGGTGAAGGTGAAGGGGAAGGTGAAGGCGAAGGTGACGCGTGTCTGTCGGCGAGCGGGTTTGACAATGCCGTCGGCGATTTATTTGTGTTGTCAGCCGGCGCGCTCGCCGTCGACGGTTCCGCAGCGGCCGCGCAAGCGTGCGCCGACAGCGCGGCCTTCGCCTTGACGTTTACGCTCGCGACCGCCAACGGCGAAGGATACGAGCCCTTTTTTGACGCAAGCAACATCGCCGTCGTCGACAACGGTGACGTCAACCACGACGGCAGCTACCCCGGCCCCTGCTACGACGTGCCCGACAGCGGCTGCGACGGCATCCAGCCCTGCGACTTGACGTGCTTGTTGTGCAGCAGCGCGCCGCCGAGTGACCTCGCTGTGCAGGTGCAAGCCTTCGGTGGCGCCCAATCGCAAGCGTTGTGCGTGCTGCCTGAGCCGTAGCCTACGGCTGCAACACAGGCGCATCTTGCAGGGGGCCAAAGGGCAGCGTGCGCCGCAAGTTGTGCAAGATGTCGTCGAGCAACTGCCCGCGCGCTTGCAGCTCTTTGGTGTAAAATGGCGAAAGCGTGCGATCCTCGCGGGTGTGCACGAAGTCGGCATCAGCGGTATGGCACGCCGCGCACCCCACGATCTCGATGTGCTGGCGCAGCTGCGGGAAGCTCGCGCTGTCGACACCGTCGAGATTGACGGCGACCCACGCCACCCCTTGTAAAACGCGCACGCTCGGCGAGCGAAAGCGCGCGGGCAACACCAAGGTGCGCGCATCCAACGCCGCGGCGTTTTGGGTCACGAACGCGACGAAGTCGTCACGCACTGCACCGTTGGCATTGACAGCGGTGATGTTGAGCTGCTGAAACAGCGGCGGGTTTTGCAGACTCTGGGTGGCGTCGTCGGGCAGCCATTGCCGCCATTCCCACGGTGACACCGTCAGTTCGACAGTTTCAATAGCAACGAAGCGCTCGGGCACGAGACTCACGGCGAGCAGCGCGCGCGCCTGCAGCAAAAACTCTGCGTCGCTCAGGGCACTCAAGCGCGCCCAACGCAAGGCGGTTTGTTGGCAGGACACGGTGCCGTCACCGTCGACGTCACCCTCGACAGCGGGCTGCGCGAAGATGAACAGCAAGTGAAACGGCCGGTACAGCGGGTGGGTTGAGGCCACGGAGACGCGCAGCTCGCCGCACACAGCGACGCCGTCGGCGATGGTCTGTGGCCGGCGTGGTGACATGAGATCGATGCGGTTGTGCACGCCGGTGACAATGAACGGCGCAGCACTCAGGTCCCACGACGCAGCATCAGCGCCGAGGGTCGTCGACAATTCTGCGCGCAACTGCGCCGGCCCCGCCCGCTCCGAGTGTGCGGTGGTCGCGAAGCGGTCCAGCAAGTTTGCGAGCGCTGTGCCCGGCGCCACCGACAGACGCGCGCCGACCGCCTGCATCAAACGCTGCATCGAGACAGTTTCCGCGTCGTTTAGGACAGCAGCTGCGGTCCACACCAAACTGCGGTCCGTGCGCACCGCTTCGGTCCACAGCGGCCCCGCGTCCGCGACGGCGCCCTCGCCCTCGCCCTCGCCCTCGCCCTCGCCCGGTACTTGTTCATCGTGGCCCGCATCGCGGGTGTCGTCAGGCGCGCGCGGTGGTGCGTTGCACGCGGTGGCGGCGAGCACGACAAGCGAGATCAGCGCACGCAGCATCACGCGCGCCGGCGTCGCAGCAGCCCGCTGAGCACGACGATCAGCGGTGCCGCCGTCGGCGAAGCGGCGCAACCACCGTCGACAGTGTGGTCGCGCGGGCTGCGGTTCACACCTGCGATATTGCTGTCGCCTTCTCCTTCGCCTGCGTCGCCTTCTGCCTCGCCTGCGTCGCCTTCTCCCTCGCCTGCGTCGCCTTCTCCCTCGCCCGCGTCGCCTTCACCCTCGCCTTCACCTTCACCTTCGCCTTCGCCCTCGCCTGCGAGGTTGAAGCGATCGACGCGGGACAGCCGCACTTCTTCGATCTCGCCCGCAAACGCTCCATCGCCGTTTGGGCACGGCGCACGCAGCCCGGGACCCCCCAACAGCAGGTCGCCTGCGACCGTGTCGAGGGGGGCCGGCGCGTACTGCGCAACGTTGGTCTGCACGCCGTTGACGAAAAATCCCAGGCGCCCGCTGGCTGCGTCGTAGCTAAACGCGACGGTGGACCACGCGTTCACCGGGATCGAGGCGTTGGCGAGGACCGAGCGCACCTCGCCACCCGCGTGGACCCGCGCTTGAAAGGTCTCGCCCTCTTCAAACACCAAGCTAAACGCTCCCTGCACGCCGCCTTTTTGCGCCAACACGCGATAGTTGTTGGCGGCACCGCAGTCGACCGCGGCGTCGGGGCGCAGCGTCATTTCGAAGGTCATGGCGTTGACAGGGTTCAAGCTGACGTCGTCGTCAATACGCACGCGCGACAAATAGCCATCAAACATCAACGTTTTGCCGCGCGGTCCAGTGTTTGCGAGCGGGAAATCCGCGAACTCGACGGTGCCGGTGTTAAAGTACCCCGAGGTGTCAGGCGTGTGGCCACGATCCAAGTCGCCTTGCACGTTGACGCTCTCGTTCATCAACCAAACGCCTGCGTAGTTGCCGTCGAGACCATCATCGAACACGACTTCGGTGTAGTTGCTCGTGTTGGTACCAAAAAACGGCCAGACGTCGTTGCCGGGCGTGATCGGCAGCGTGGCGAAGGTGTGTGGACCCGGTGACGTGAAGAACAACCGCACGGTTTGATCTGTGTCGGGGTTGACGCCACCATCGACGTGCGCGAGGCCCCAGTTGGTGGGGTAGCCAAGCACCGACCAGCCTGCGCGCCTTGGACCGCAACCAAACGGATCGTTTGGCGCGCGGCACGGCATGTTCACCGCGGTAAAGTTGATGGCCTCACCGTCGGGAAACACCCAAGGGTACGCACCACGCACCAGCGTGCCGTCGGTGTAGGGCGTGCCGTCAGCGGCGCGCAGCGTGCGCTCAGCGAGGCGGTACGTGGTGTTGGTGTTGGCGTCGTTGACGAGGTGCGACAGGTTGTGCGGGCCGCGCCAGCCGTCCAGCGCGCACGCGTTTGGGTTGGTCGCGTACATCATCACGTCGATGGTGCCGTCGTTGTTGGGGTGGCCCTGCCAGATGAGCAGCTTGCCGTCAGCTGTGACGGTGGGCTCGATGCCGAACATCTCGCTGCCGGCGTCGTTGTGCATGGTCGCGCGCTGTGGACCCCAGGCGTGATTGAAGTATGCGGCGCTGGCGGAGCCCGCATCCGCCACCCACACCTTGAGCGCACGCGCACGCAGCCGGTTGTTGTCGGTGCCGCACGCGTTGCTATCGATGACGACGAGGTCGTAGCAGGTCAAGACACCCCCGGGCGCACCTGACGCATCGCAAGCGTACGGTGTGGCGGCGCCGCCATCGACCTCGCAGATCGCGAGCGCATTTTCGCATTGCTCGAGGGGCTGGATCAGCACCGGCGGCGCGAAGGCGTTGGACACATCGGTAACGCCGCCAACGCTGGTGACGTTTTCTGGGTGAAACATGAACAGGTTCCAACCATCCGCGTGCGCGGTGATAAAGACGCGCCCATCAAACGTTAAGCTATGCCCGTTGCCGCCAAACGGCGACGCCACCGCAAGCGGGCTGGTGGCAGCGTGAGCGTTGCCGACAGCGGCGATGACGAGACACACGACAAACACGCGTTGATTCATGACGCTGTTCTTTGCGGCCCGGGGCGCATTTTACAACGGTCGTTCGACCGATGTGCAGGCGCGAGGTGCCCATTGCGACAAGCCCGAAGCGCGGCAGAGTTAGTCGCCACCACCGCTGTCGCCACCACCGCTGTCGCCACCACCGCTGTCGCCACCGCTGTCGCCGCCGCCGTCGCCGTCAGCGTTGTCACCACCGCTGTCGCCGTCAGAGTTGTCGCCACCGCCGCTGTCGCCGTCGCCATCAGCATCGTTGTCGTTGTCGCCGATGAGCTCCATGTCGCTTGCGGGATCCGACGCCCAAGCGCTTGGTGCGTCTGCGACCGTTGCGAGCATGTCCCCCGCTGGTGACACC
>JAYTVG010000434.1:0-5414 GCA_043744135.1 Deltaproteobacteria bacterium
GTCGGCGTGCAGCATCGGCACGTCGAGGGGGCCGGGCCCCGGGTGCAACACGAACGAGCGCAGCGTCTCCTCTTTGAAGTAGACGCGATCGACGAACTCGATCGCCATGAGGTTTTTCGCGGCTGGCGCTTCATCGCTGACTTTGGCCACGGGTGCCGTCGGCTCGGCGGCTTCGGGTGGTTGCAGCGCGCGCAGCGTGGCGTCGTTGTCGGGGCCGGTGTCTTGCGCGCGCGCGCCGATCGGCAGCAGCTGGGCGACCGCCACCGCGAAAACCACGATCCGAGACGGCAGCAACGCGCGCATGAGCCGGGGCCGATAGCACGCTGACACCAGCGCGGTAAGTCCATCGCAGCGCTCGCGTCGCTTGGTGCGCGTGTTTCATGCGAGCTTCGGGTAGCCTTTTGAATGCTGTTTTTCGCACCCATCACTGTGTTGATGTTCGCCGCCACCACCGCGCCGACTCCGACTCCGACCACGCCCATCGTCAACCATGTGTTGGCGGTGCGGCTTGACGTCAACGCCGGGCACATCGACGCGGTCGACGTCATGACGTGGGACAACGCACGCAGCGACGTCGAGTTTGTCGTGCACGCGGGTTTGACGGTGACGGTGGACGGCGCGGTTGTGACGTCGCTAGCGACCGCGGCGGGCCCGCACATGCAGCGCTGGCACGTGCATCTTGCGTCCCCCGCGCGCGGCATCACGCTGCACATCGCGGGTGTCATCGTACAACCGCCCGAGCAAGTCGCCACCGAGCAGCAGCGGGGCTTCGCGCAAACGCCTGGCACCATCAGCAGCGCCGGCGTGTACCTGTCGTCAGGCGCCGGTTGGTTTGCGCAGCTGGTGCAGGGCGATGCGCGCACCGGTGAGTTGTGGACCGGCAGTGTGGCGGTGAGCGGGCTGCCCGCTGGGTGGAGTGCTTTAAGCGAAGGCGATTTGCAGGGCGACACCTGGGTCATCGCCACCCCGGTTGACGACGTGCACATCGTGGCGGGGCCGTTCGTGAAGCAAGCGCGGCGCATTGAGGGTGCTGGGGGTGGCGTTGACGCGATGGTGTGGCTGCGCACCGCCGATGCTGGGCTGAGCGCGCGCTACCTCGAGGCCACCGAACAGTATTTGCGCATGTACCAACAGATGCTCGGCCCCTACCCCTACACCAAGTTCGCGCTCGTCGAGAACTTTTGGGAGACCGGCTACGGCATGCCGAGCTTCACGTTGCTGGGTGGGCAGGTGTTGCGCTTTCCCTTCATCCTCACCACCAGCTATCCGCACGAGCTGCTGCACAACTGGTGGGGCAACGGCGTGTTTGTCACGCCCGACGCCGGCAACTGGAGCGAGGGGCTGACCGCGTATCTCGCCGACCACCTCAGCGCGCAGCAGCAGGGGCGCGGCGTTGAGCACCGGCGCGCACTTCTTGAGCGTGCGCGCGATTTCGTCACCGCCCACAACGACTTTGCGCTCGACGCGTTTGTGGCGCGCGATTCACCAGCGTCGGAAGCGATCGGCTACGGCAAAAGCGCCATGTTGTTTCATATGCTGCGCAAAAAACTGGGCGCAGCCGCGTCGCCGGGCGGTGCGTCAGGCGACGCGCGTTTCATCGCCGTGCTGCGCAAGTTTTATCTTGAGCATCGCTTCGCGCGCGCGTCGTTTGCTGACGTGGCCGCGGCGTTTGAAGCCGAGATGCCCACGCTCGGCACGTTTGTGCGCGCTTGGACGCGTACGCCAGGGATGCCCATCGTGCGGTGGCGCGAACTTAGCGTGGTGACGCGCGCTGGCGGCGCACAGCAGCTCGTGGTCGCGCTGGCGCAAACGCAGAGCGGCGCCGTGTTTGAGATGGACGTGCCCGTGGTGGTGACGACGGCCGACGCGCGCACCCTGACGTTTGTGGTCGCGATGACCGATCGCAACGCCCGCGCCACCTTCGACCTGCCTGCGCACACCACGGTGGCCCGTATCGACGTCGATCCCTGGTTCGACACCTTTCGCGCGCCGCTGCAAGGCGAAACGCCGCCCGCGTTGTCGCGCGCGCTCGGCGCCGCACGCGCGGTGTTCGTGGTGCCCAGCCTGGGCGCGCCCGCCGACCGCGACGCGTGGAAGCGCTTCGCCGCCGCACTGTGCAGTGACGGGCCCAGCTGCGCAGTGGTCGACGACACAAGCGCTGCTGCGTTGCCGTCCGATGCCGCCATTTGGGTGCTCGGCTACGGCAACCGCTTGCGTGGGGCGGCCGCCACCGTGACCGCATTCGGCGCGCACTACGAAGACCGCGGCTTCATCCCACCTGGCGCCCAGCGTGCCGCGCGCGTCGATCACGCCACCACCGCACTGGTGCTCGCACTCACCAACGGCATCAACCCCGACAACGCCATGGTGTTTGTGGGCGCTCCCGACGCCACGAGCATCGATGCGCTTGCTAAAAAAATCCCGCACTATGGCAAGTACGGCTTTTTGACGTTCGCGGCCACGGCCGAGGGGCTGTCAAACGTGCTCAAAGGCCAATGGGCGCAATCGACGTCGCCAATGACGGTGTGGGGGTCGGCGACGCATCCGCCACTGGCCGCCGATCCCGCGCCACCTCTGGCGGTGTTGCCGACGCCGTTTGACGCAGCCCGCATGCTCAGCGTCGTGAGCGACCTCGCCAGCGCGCGCTACCAGGGGCGTGCCTCGCGCACTGCGTCGTATGACTTGAGCCTCACACGTGTCGAACGGGAATTGCGCGCCGCGGGCTTGAGCGCCACGCGCGTTTGCACCGCGGAGGCCGGCTGTAACCTGGTGGCGTCCATCGCTGGTACCGACGCGTCGCTTGCTCCCGTGGTGTTAGGCGCGCACCTCGATCACCTTGGTACGCAAAAGCGCGCGGTGTTTTTGGGCGCAGACGACAACGCCAGCGGGGTCAGCGTCATCTTGGAAGTCGCTCGCGTGCTCGCGCGCACCGGGCCGTTTGCGCGCCGCATCGATCTCGTGTGGTTCGCAGGAGAGGAGCAAGGGCTGCTGGGTTCGCGCGCCTTCGTCGCGGCGCAGTCCACGCCCGCGTTTGCTATGGTCAACCTCGACACCGTCGGCCGCCGTGGCGACAAGCCCTTGCTCGTGCTCGACGGTGACAGCGCCGCGCAGTGGGTGCATATCGTGCGCGGTGTCGGCTTCACGACCGGGGTGGATGTGCAGTTGGCCTCGCAAGGCGGCGGCGCGTCCGATCAGCGCTCGTTCATCGCGGCCGGCATTCCTGCGGTGCAGCTGTTTTCGGGCGCCAACATCGACTACCACAAGCCCACCGACAGCGCCGACAAGGTCCAGGCGCACAGCCTCGTTGATGCCGCGTCGGTCGCGCGCGAGATGATCGTGTACCTCGCAGATCGCAAAGAACCGCTCACCGTCAAAGGCGCTGCGCCCGTGCTCGATGCACCGACGTCCGCGCGTCGCGCCGCGCTTGGCACCGTGCCGGATATGCAATTTGCTGGCCCCGGTGTGCGCGTCGACGACGTCGTGGCCGGCTCTGCTGCCGCCACCGCGGGTGTCCTTCAGGGCGACGTGCTGGTGCGCTTTGGCGGTGCGCGGGTGGCCGACCTCGCAGGCTACAGCGCGCTGTTGAAGCAGCGTGCGCCGGGCGACACCGTGCGTGTCGAGGTGTTGCGGGACGGGCGCGAATTGTCGTTCGAGGTGCGGTTGGGTGCAAGATGATTGTTATGCAAACAAGCGACACCCTCAGCCGTGATGCGATGCTCGAGGCGCTGTTGCAGGTGATGGAGCGCAAGGTGCACTGGAGCAACCCAGCGTTCGCCACCGGCGGCGTCCCGCGCGACCGGATGCACATCCACTTTGAGCAAGAGTACGCGGTCTTCATCCGCGACTTTCCGATTCTCGTGGGGCGCGCGTACGTCCAGTGCCCGATCGCGGACGTGCGCAAAGATCTCGCGGGAAATTTGTACGAAGAAGAAACCGGCGGTCTCGCGGCAGGGCGGCCGCACCCCGACCTGTTTTTGGAGATCCCGCGCGGCTTCGGCTGCGACATGGCGCGCTTTGATGCCATCACGTTGCTGCCCGGTGCGCAGGCCTACCGCGCCGTGCTCGACCACCACACGCATGGCCGTGGCTGGGAAGAAGCCGCCGCCGCCGTGACGCTGTTCATCGAGGGCACCAGCTATGACCGTGGCGAGGTCGATGCGCGCGCCCCCAAGCGCCCCATGCCGCCCATCGCGCAGCATCCCCTGCACCTGCACTACGGCTTGCCGTTGGCAGCACTTGAGCTCCCCCGGGTGCACCGCGACGTCGAAGGGAACCACAGGGCCGCAGCGTGGCGCACCATCACCGAGTACGTGCACGGCTCTGCGCGCGCGCGCGTCGTCGCCACCCTGGACGCATGTCTCGCTGGGTGGCTGCGCTACAAAGACGATGTCGCGGTCGCGTGCGGCCTCGCACGACCGGCGTGAGCACGGATCTGGCTGCAAAAGCCTCGCGGCGGTGCAGACAGAAGTCGAGCACAACAGGGCGCCCTGCAGGGCGCATTGTTGGTGGTGGCCGGTGGCGTTGTGACGCGTGCGTTTGAAAAAAACACGCCGCCACACGCGAGGCACCGGCACGTCGGGGGGCTGCAGACGTTGCTCATTTCCTTGACCTTCAAGGCGGGGTGGGAACTCAAGTGCGCACGCGCGTGCACGCGCACGCGGGGCCATGGGCGTCGAAGCCCGTCTTGGTAGCGACCCTGGCTTGAAAGGCCGTGCGCGGTGCGAAACAGCGGCGCAATTTTTTACGCGAGATCGCGCCGCAGTGCTTGCGTAAGCGACCGATCGTGCGTACACCCAGCGAGGGGCTCGGACTACGTTCGGGTCCCAACCGCTGCGGTGCTGGTGACCCCCCTTGTCAGGCCGCGGCGGCCTTTGTTCCTTCAGCAAAGCCCCTAGACGCCCACACCCGTGTTGCGCACGCATCGACGTGCCGCTTGCGGCTACGGCACCAGCCCCGCGTGACGCAACAGCGCATCAGGGCTCGGCGTGCGCCCCAAAAACGCGCGAAACACCTCCATCGGGTGCATGCCGCCGCCGAGCGCCAACACGGTGTCTTTGAACTTGCGCCCCACGGTGCCGAGCGCGCGCGCGTCGTCCACGCCGGCGGCTTCAAACGCGCCAAATGCGTCGGCGGACAACACCTCCGCCCATTTGTAACTGTAGTAGCCGGCGGCATAGCCACCCGCAAAGATGTGCGTGAAGCTGGCCAAGAAGCGATCCTCGGTGAGCGGTGCCAGCACTGCGGTGTCTTTCGCCAACCGGCGCTGCACCTCAAGCACGGACTCGCCAGCGCCCGGGTGGTACCGATGGTGCAGCTCGAGGTCGACCCGCGCGAGCGCGACCTGGCGCATCATCATCGACGCTGCGCGGAAGGTTTTTTGCGCGCGCAACTTGTCAAACAGGTGACGCGGTAGG
>JAYTVG010000435.1:0-5407 GCA_043744135.1 Deltaproteobacteria bacterium
ACGCGATCTCCTTTTGGCGATGACGACCGCTCCGCTCCTGACGGCCTCCGCTGGCATCGCGGGCGGAGGGTCGTTGACCACGACCTTCGAGCCCAAGCCCTTGCCGTTTGATCCGACGAAGTTGCGTGGACTGTCCGACAAGATGTTGAAGAGCCACCACGACAACAACTACGTCGGCGCCGTCAACAATCTCGCCAAGGCGCGGGATGCGATTGCCGCAACGAACAAGGACACGCCAGGATTTGTCGTCGCTGCGCTTCGCGAACGAGAACTCACGTTGTTTAACTCGATGGTGTTGCACGAACTCTATTTCAAAAACCTCGGCGGTGACGGCAAGCCTGGCGGCGCGATCGTGAAGATGCTGCCGGCGGATTGGGAGGAGCGTTGCCGAGCTTGCGCGCTCGGTCTCGGCGGCGGCAGCGGCTGGGTGTGCCTGTCGCTGTCGCTGCATACGGGCGAGCTGTTGATCGGCGCAACCGGCAACCACGCGCAGGCGTTCGTCGCTTCGATCCCGCTGCTCGTCCTCGACATGTACGAGCACGCTTACGCGATTGACTACGGCGCCGCGGCGGCAAAGTACGTCGACGCATTCTTCGCAAATGTCGCCTGGCAGGAAGTTGACACAAGATACCTGCGGGCACTGAAGGCACGTGCGGTGTTGTCGACGTGAACGACAAGATTGCCGAGGTGGTTCGTGTCGACGAATCAGCGGTCGGCGCGGCCGGCGAGGTCTCGTTTGCCGATGCGATTCGTGTTTGGGCGCGCATTGGCTTTGTGAGCTTCGGCGGGCCAGCGGGTCAAGTCGCGCTGATGCACAAGGAACTCGTTGAGAAGCGCAGATGGATCGATGAGGAACGATTCCTCCATGCGTTTAACTACTGCACCCTGCTGCCAGGGCCTGAGGCCCAGCAGCTCGCGATCTACATTGGGTGGCTCATGCACAACACACGCGGGGGAGTCGTCGCCGGCGTTATGTTCGTGCTGCCGGGCTTCCTCGCGATCCTCGGACTGAGCGCGGTCTATGCCGCGTGGGGTGCCATTGCGGCGATTGCGTCGCTGTTTTTCGGCCTCAAGGCAGCAGTGCTCGCCATCGTCGTCGAAGCGCTCGTTCGCATCGGCAAGCGCGCGCTGCGAACGCGGTTCCTGATTGTCGTCGCTGCGATTTCATTCCTCTCGCTGTTCCTGTTAAAGTTGCCGTTTCCCGCGGTGGTTTTCGGCGCGGGCCTGCTCGGAGCGCTGGCGGGCCGGTCGGTGCCGGGATGGTTGCCGCCACCGGCGACCACAGCGCAGGCCAACAAAGCTCGCGACACCGTCATCGGTCGCCTCGCGGCATCCGGTCGTCTCGCGCACACCACACCCTCGACGGCGCGGGCGATTCGTACGCTCGCCGCGTGTGCTGCACTTTGGTGCACGCCGATCGTCGCGTCGGCGCTGCTGTTTGGACGGAGGTCCGTTTTCGTGGACGAAGGCTTGTTCTTTTCGAAGGCCGCCGTCGTTACGTTTGGCGGTGCCTACGCCGTGCTCACGTACGTCGCGCAGCAGGCCGTCGAGATGTTCGGCTGGCTTAAGCCTGGCGAGATGCTCGACGGCCTCGGCCTCGCCGAAACCACCCCAGGGCCTCTCATCATGGTGGTGGAGTTCGTGGGCTTCCTCGGCGCGTTTCGCCATCCAGGTGCGCTGTCGCCGTGGGCAGCCGGCTTGTTGGGCGCGAGCGTGACGGTGTGGGTCACGTTTGTGCCGTGCTTTTTGTGGATCTTCCTCGGTGCCCCTTACGTAGAGGCGCTTCGAGCAAACACGTCGGTGCGCTCGGCGCTGTCGACCATCACTGCTGCCGTCGTCGGCGTCATCTTGAACCTGTCCGTGTGGTTCGGCGTCCACGTGCTCTTTGGGGTAGCGAACGAGCAAACAATTGGGCCGGTGCATCTACTCGTGCCGATGCTGAAGTCGGTCGACGTCGTGGCGGTCGTATTGGTAGGCATCGCGCTCGTGTGCATCGTCAAGTTTCACCTCGCGTTACCGAAGGTTCTGGCCGGCACTGCAGTTGCGGGCCTGATGGTCCAAATGGCATCTTAAGTTTGCCTGGGACGTCGGCGATTCGCTATTGGCGCGCCGCCACTTTCGACGGCGCACTCACGGCGAACGACCCGTAGGCCACAAACAACTCTGCCGTGGTGCGCGCTGGGGTGCTGCCGCGGGCTGCGCGCAGGTAATGGTTGAGCGGTTGCCCTTGCGCGTCGGTGCGATCGTGGGGGTGCTCGAGGTTCATGCGCGCGCGCACCACGCCGTTGCCGATGCGGTGCACCAACAACACGGTGCCGTCGTCGAGCACGCGCTCAACGACAGCGACGTGGCTGAGCGCATCGTCTTGCAAGCCGTTGCGGTTTTGGTCGTAGGTGTCGTCGAAAAACGCGAGATCCCCTGGCAGTGGATCGCGCCGGCGCAGCGATCCTTGGACGCGCGCGAGCTCAAACAACACGTGCGTGTCGTTATGTGCACCGTCGAGGGTGGCTGCATCGACGGTCCCCAAACGCACGCCGGCCTTCGCATAGATGCCGCGCGCCACGCCTGAGCAGTCCATGCGGAAGCGCTCGCCGGCCACCGTCAACGCACCGCCTCCCACGGCGTCGCCGGCGACGGTCGCGATGCGTGCGCGTGTGGCAACGTCGTGCGCGCTGTCGGTGAGCAGGTGATCGTCAAAAAACGGCGCGTAGCTCGCGGTCGCGCCGGGCGCCTGTGGTGCGCCGGTTTCGTCGCGCAGCCAAGGGTTGTCCCGGCGCACGTTTGCTGCGTTGGGCGCGCACGCCGACAACACCACCAGCGCCGTGCACGCAGCGAGCGCTCCCGTGTGAAATGAAAATGTGCGGTGGTTCATCGCGGACACCTGCAGCAAAACGACCTGTGCACCAAGCGTACGCAGCGGCACGTTGGCGCTCAAGAAAACAGCTCGCGCTGGGGCCCGAAAACAAGCTGCAACACCGCGCGTACAGCGCTCGAGATGCCGATCGATGACAGCTGCGCGCGCGCGACCAGCTCCGGCTCGTCTCCGCGCGCGCGCACCGGCAACACCATAAACGTCAGGTCGCGGTGGGTGAGCGCACGCTCGACAATGACGGGGTCCGGAAACGCACGCGGCACCGGCAAGCGGCACTGCTCAAGCAGCGTACGCCACGCAGCGCGCGGATCGTTCGACGTCACCACCAACGCCGGGGGTTCGTGCATGCCGCCAAACAGGCCGTCAGCGTCGCGTCGCGTCAGCCACACAGCGTCGTCGGTGTGAGGCACGATGGTGGCGATGTGCATCGCCGTGCGCGCGCGCTTGGCTTGCTTTTTAGGGAGCGTCAGGATGCTGCCGTGACGTCGTGCAGCGCACACATCACCCCACGGACAGCGTCCGCACGACGGCGCTTTGGGGGTGCACAC
Organism: Deltaproteobacteria bacterium; assembly: GCA_043744135.1. Lineage (GTDB taxonomy): Bacteria > Myxococcota > UBA727 > UBA727 > VGSZ01 > JAYTVG01. The sequence continues at coordinate 3,421 of JAYTVG010000435.1, forward strand.
GAGCGCGCCCAGCTCCATCATGGCCTCGTTGTGGTCGCCCGGCGCGTCGGCGTGATCGACGAGGACGCTGCTCGCGCGTTGTAAGTGCGCGACGCCGTCGCGCGATTGAATCACCGTGTCGTCGTTACACAAGCGCGTCAGCACGCGGGCAACGTTGCCGTCGACAACCGCGACGCGTTCGCCGCCGGCGATGCTGGCGATCGCAGCCGCTGTGTACGGACCAACACCGGGAAGCGTTCGCAGCGTCGTGCACGCGACGGGAAAAATGCCGCCGTGGTCAGCAACGATGGCGCGGGCGGCGCGGTGTAAATTGCGGCCGCGTGAGTAGTACCCAAGGCCCGACCACAGCGCGAGCACCTCGTCTTCGCTGCCCGCTGCGAGCGCCGTGACGTCGACAAAACGCGCAACAAAGCGCTCAAAATACGGGATCACTACGGCCACCTGCGTCTGCTGCAGCATCACCTCGGACAGCCACGTGCGGTACGGGTCGCGAGGCGTCGTGCGCCACGGCAGCGCACGCCGGTGCGCAACAAACCAACTTTGTAGCAGCGACGCGAGGTGAGCGGAACCGGCGGGCAGCACCATGGGGGACGCGGCGCGCACCGTCACGCACAAACCCCGTGGTTGCTCGAATCGCGCGCGCACACGCGCAGGTTTGTTGCTTGCTTTTGCACGGCTGCTCCCGACCACACGGCTATGGCAAATGCGGCGCGGCATTTCTAGTCGGGCTGGGCAAGCGAGCGGCGCACGCTGATCTCGGCGTTCACCTCCCACGGTCGGTGAGTCTGTGCGTTTCCCTCCGCCGGTCGGTGAAACGTGCTTCGGTCGTGCGCGACGTGGTATCGAAGCGCGATGGCCGGCGAGCACGATTCAGTCCAAGCGGCGCGCGAGCGAGCGAACGGGATCGATGCTGCGCGGATCGATGCGCGGCCGCTTGCGCAACACGCTGCCTCCGCGTTGGCCTCGCTCGATCGGTTGACGGAGAACCTGCGCGCGGTCGACGCGCTCAAAGAGCATGTCGCTGCCCTCGTGGTCGAAAACCAGCGCTTGTACGGCGACAACGTACGCCTGTCGCGCGCGCTCGTGACGTCGCAAGCAGGCGGCGCGCCCGACGCGCTGCAGACGCTTAAACTGGCGCAGGATCAAGCGGTGATCGCGCAACAACAGGTGCGCGATCTGCTCGATCTACAGACCGACCTTGAGGGACGGATGCTCGAATTTGAGGAACTCAACTCCTCAATGATGAGCATGTACGTGTCGAGTTTTCAGCTGCATTCAACGCTGGATTTGGGCGAAGTCATTCGCGTCATCGAAGAGATCATCGTCAATTTTGTTGGCGCGCGCGCGTTTGCGATTTTGCTCGTCGACGACGACGGCGAGAGCATGCGCGTGGTGTCGCAGCAAGATCTGCAGGGCCGTTTGCCGACGTCGGGCATTCGTGCTCGCGGCGTGCTCGCAGAAGTGGTGGGCTCCCTGACCGCGTACGTGCACACGTCATCACGGCCGGCGCGCGAAGGGATCTTGGCCGCGGTGCCGCTGGCAATGGGAAAGTCCTGCGTCGGCGCCATCTTGGTCTACAGCTTGCTGTCGCAAAAAGACCGACTGCTGCGCAACGACATCGAGCTATTTTCGTTGTTGGGTGGACACGCCGCGAGCGCCGTCGTGTCGTCGCGCTTGTACGCGCGGGCCGACCGCAAGGTGAAAACCTTGCAGGCCATGCTCAACCTGCTCGACGAACCCGTGCCGGAAGGCCGCTAGCGTGCGTGCCTACCTCGTCGGCGGCAGGCCGCTGTTTTTTCCGTTCGCCTCGGGGATCTTGCAGTACAGCTGCAGCACCTGCGACGCGCCGTGCTGTAAGGGCAGTGCGATCGGCATCGGGCGCAGCATTGAGCTGGTCACGATTCAAGCCGCATTGCCCAAAGCGCCGCTGTTCGCCGTGCCCGCGTTTCACGGTTCACGCATGTTGGCGCTGCAAACACCGGCGGAA
>JAYTVG010000436.1:0-1694 GCA_043744135.1 Deltaproteobacteria bacterium
CAGCGCGCTCCCGATGACGGCGCGCGTGGGCCGTGCTGTGGCTTTGGGTCCCAATCGGTGCGGTCCACGATGCCGATGATGGCCGCGTCCACCGGCACAAACGACGGCGTCACGGCGAGGGCGGCTTCACGCGAGCCAACGCAGGTCACGAGGTCACCTTCGCCTGCTTGTGCGGTGTCGATGGCGACGTGCGCTTCACCAAATTCACGGTGGTGCTGATCCACGGGCACCACCACCATGAGCTTGAGTCCGCTCATGTTGTCGGCCTTCTTCGTTGCGACCACGGTGCCGAGCACGCGCGCGAGGTACATGAGCTACGCGTCCTTTTGCGGCTTCATGGTGCGCAACACCACGCCGAGCGCACCGACGACGATGCACGAGTCAGCGATGTTAAACGTCGGCCAATGCGAGCTCAAACGGATGGTGCCAAGCATCGGGATGGCGTGCTCGGCATCCAGCCAGTCCTTCACAGAGCCCGACGCGAGGTAGAGATCCAAGAAATCGATGACGTAGCCTAAGCGCGCGCGATCCATCAAGTTGCCGAGTGCGCCCGCGATGATGAGCGCAAAGCACGTCATCAGCAGCGCGTCGGGTTTGTTGAGCTTGAGGTACCAAAACACGATGAAGCCACACGCGACGAGGCTGATGAGCAACAGCAGCGGCCGGCGCACGGTCTCGGGGATCGACTCCGTCAGCGAAAATGCCGCCGCGCGATTTTCCGCGTATTTGAAGTTGAACACGCCGTCGATGACGGGGATGGTGCGCACCGTGACGTGGCGGTCCTCCATCACCTGCTGCGGCACGCCGTCGACAGTGGTGGATTTGCTGACGGGTCGCACTTCGGTGAGCGCGCCTTGTGCCCAGATCTTGCTCGCTTGGTCGGCGAACACCATCAGCACCACCACCGCCACTAACCACACACGTTTGTTGTTCCAAATCCAGTTGGCCATGCGCGTGTGTTAGCCGATGTGGGGCCGATGACAACCGCGTCAAACGGCTAAAAGCCTCAATTACTTTGTTCACCTACCGTGGGAAATGAACAAGCGCATTTTTCGATGTGGCTCCGTCGACTATGTCGCAAAGGGTGTTGCGAGGGTGCGCCATCGCATTCGCCCACCACGTCGTCGTAAGGCGGTCGTGCGGGAGTCTGACCGGCCATCGGCGCAGCGTCGATCGCGGCGCTGAGTCGATAGCGAACTGCACTTCGTCATTGAAGTTGGCGTGACCGGCGGTTGGATGCCCTGAGGTTTTTGCGGCTGCCCGGTGTCGGCCGGTGCCGCCGCGAACGACGTCACGCAAACGCATGTATGGGCGCGGCCCAGTCTTGCGTTGCGCGTCGATCGGCGAACGCGATCTTTTTGCGGTTCACCTTCCGAGATCGATAAACGTTTCGATGTGGGCCTGGACGCTCATCGCGCGTCGTTGAGCCCGCCGCAGCTGTTTGTCAGCTCGACGCTGTTGGCGCGTGCGTTGGCTGTGGCGTTGTTGGTCCGCGAGATCTTGCATGCGCGCGCCGCTGCGCTCAGCAGTGTCGGCAAAGCCGCGGTGCGCCAACCGCGCCACGTGCTGCACGCGACCGCGCAGCTGCAACAGTTGCCTACGACGTCGTGGGGCAGCGACCGCGAGCAGCGTCAAGATCAGCGGTAGCGCGACGCGCCCCACCAACGCTGCGCCGGCGATGCCAAAGACACCGA
>JAYTVG010000437.1:0-1693 GCA_043744135.1 Deltaproteobacteria bacterium
TTCAGCCATATCCACCAGTGTACATCCGAGCCCGCTGCCGTGCACGTTGTCGCGCGATCCGAACCGAATGCGGCCACAAACGACGGGTCCCGGCGTACTTGCAGTGGTAGCTTTGGGCGCGTCACCATGGACACGCTCGCGTCACAATCTGCATTGGTTGCTGTCATCGTCGCGGTGTCGACGACGATTGCGCTGTTGTTGCGCACGTCGCGGCCCGTCGCGGTTCGATTCTCGGCGCTGGCGTGGAGCGTCGCTGCATACTACGGCGCCGTTTTGGCTGCGGTGCTGCGGGCGAACGCGACCGTGATGTTGTCGGCGCGGTTGGTGGCGGCCGGTGCCGTCGTCATCACCTGCACGATTTTTTTCGACGCGATCTTGGGGGAGGTCAGCGGTCTCGCGCGCCGACGTCGCCGCCTGCCGTTTACGGTGGGCGCCGTCGTTGTCGCCGTCGGCGTGACACCGCTGGCGCATCAGCCTCCCGTCGCCGCGCTGTGTGCGGCCAGCGTGGTGGCGATGTTGCTGTTGCGGGTGCGCAGCGTCATCGTGCGCGCGTCGCGGGTCACGTCGCGCGCTGAGCGCACGCGCCTGCGCTATTTGGGTGTCGGCGGCCTGGTCGCGATCTTGTCCACGCTGTTGGACCTGCTTGGCACCGCGGGCTACGCGGCCCCCGCCGTCGGCGGCGTCGTCGTCGCGGTGTACCTGTACTTTTTGTCGCAGGCGCTGTTGGTGTCGCGCCTGCTCGATCTGCACGAGCTGCTCGGCAAGGGCTTGGTGTTTGGCACGCTCGCGTTGCTGCTCGCCATCGTCTACGGACTGCTTAACGTTTGGATTGGCGATAGGCGTGGATTGTTTTTGTCCAACACGCTGGTGGCGTCGTCGCTGATCTTGATCCTGTTTGAACCAGCGCGCTCGGCACTCGAGGAGGCGGCAACGCGGCTGTTTTTTCGCGAACAGTTGGCGTTTCCCCGCACCATGCGTCGGTTGGTACGCGATCTGCAAACCGTCATCGAGCTGCCCGCAGCAATCGGCGACGTCCTCGACGAGATCTACGATAGCAAGCGCGCCACACACGCCAGCGTCTACGTGCTCGACCGCGATGGCATGGGGTTTGTGTTGCAAAGCAGCCGCGGTCCGCTGCCGCATAAGGTCTTGGACGCGCGCACGCACCCAGCGGTGTTTGCGCATCTGATGAAGGAGCGCACGCCGATCTTGCGCGAGGCTGTTGCCCGCAAACTCGGGCTACCGGCGCAACAAGTCGCGCTCATGTCAAGTGGGCAGCCCAAAGCGGAGCCGACCACACAAGACGAGGCGATTTTGCGCGGCCTCGACGTGCTGTGCGCCGACCTCGTGATTCCACTGCGCACGCAAGTGGGCGTGGTGGGTTTGCTGTGCTTGCGCGACGAGCGCCTTGCAGAAGCTTACGCGTCAGACGAGATCGGCGCGCTCATCGAAGTCGCGGACCAGCTCGCCATCACGACTGAAAATTCGCGTCTGTTTGGTGTGCTCAAGGAGCGCGACAGGCTCGCTGCACTGGGCGAAATGTCTGCGGGTCTCGCGCACGAGATCAGAAATCCACTCGCGGCCATCAAAGGTGCAGCCCAAGAACTCGACCCCATGCGCATGGGTGGCGACGACGGCGAGCTCATGCAAATTATCATCGACGAGGTCAATCGACTTAACGTCGTGGTGACCG
>JAYTVG010000438.1:0-5390 GCA_043744135.1 Deltaproteobacteria bacterium
GACGCGGTTGCTGTTACACAGCAGCACCGGGAAACGCGCAGCATCGGCGCGCAGCGTGACGCGATAGCGTGACATGACGTCGGGTCGGTCCAAAAACCACGTGATCTTGCGAAACCCCTCGGCCTCACACTGGGTAAATAGGCCGCCCCCCGACGCATACAAGCCCTCGAGTGATTTGTTGCCGACGGGGCTGAGTAGTCGACGCGTGGTGAGCACGAAGGCATCCTTAGGCGCGTGCAGCGTTAAGGTGTCATCGGTGAGGGTGTACTGTTGTGGCGTGAGTTCTGTTCCGTCGACGTCGATCGCGAGCAAGTCGCCGGAGTCTTGTGTGTCTTTGCCGCCGTGCAACACCAACGTGGGTGCCTTCGCCGCGGCCGGGTTCCGCCGCATGTGGAGCACCGCGACCACGTCGGTGCGTGCGTCGTCAAGCGTGAAGTCAAGCGCGACGGTGTCGATCAAATACGCGGGCGGGGTGTAGTCGGCTCGGTGGATCACTGGGTTTGGCATCGTTGACGTGTGGCACAGCGCCGCGCAGTTTTGCAGGCGGGCTAGATCACGGTGTACGCAGATACGTACAACGCACGGCGCGACGCGATGCGGTTGCTCACGGCAGCACCATCGAAAACGCGACGTCGTCAACGCTGCCATCAAGCGCGCTGTAGGTCACCCACGACCCCGTCACCTTACGCACGTAGCCGCGCGTCTCGTCGACGGGGATGTGCTCGACCCACCAATCGACGGGGCCGGTCGGACGCCACGACAGCACTGCACCCGGTCCCGCGTTGTAGGCCGCGATCGCCAACAGCGGGTGCTTGAGCTGGCTGATTCTGCGCTGCAGATGCGCTGCGCCTAAACGCGCGTTGAGCTCGGGTGCGCGCAGATCGTCGATGGAGGGCGCCGCTAGGTGCGCGGCCATGGCCTCGTCGGCGGCGGTGGTCGGCATCAGCTGACACAAGCCGACGGCCCCCGCCCACGACACGACCTGCGCGTCAAACACGCTCTCTTCACGCGCCAAGCCAAACAACAGCGCAAGCGGCAGTGCGTGTTGCGTTGCTGCTGCTTGGATGGCGTCGGGGTAGGCGCGCGGCCAATCCAGCGACCACGTCAGCGCGTCGACGTCACCGGGGGCGCCTGGTAGCAGCGCGTGGCCGGTGTCGCGTAGCAGCGCGTGCGCAGCGCCGGGCGCACCAGCCCGGCCCAGCAACAGTGCAATCGCGACGGTGTCGTTTAGCGGCGCCTCGCTGAGCGCTTGCTGGTCGCTTATGACACGCCACAGCACGCGCTGGGCTTCGACGTCGTAACCCGCGGCCAAAAACGCCATCGCCGTGCGCATGCGTGCGTCGGCGCTGAGGCGATTTGACAGCGTGAGTTGCGCGCGATCAGCGACCTCGCGCGCACGTGGCGACGTCTGCAGCGCCGCGCGCACCGCTGCGTCCGTCGGCAACAGCACCGTCAACAGCAGTTGGCGTGCGAGGTGGCCATAAAAGCTCGCGGGGCGGCTGCTTGCAAGCGCCCGCAACGCCGCGGTGCCCTCGGCGAGCGCTTTGACGTCGGTGGTAGGCGTGAGTGACGTCGCGACCGGGAGCGCTTGGACGCGCCCCTGCCAATAGCGCGCACGGTCGCTGACCTCGACACGGTCGCCGGCGCGCGCTTGTGCGTCGACGAGCAAGGCGTGCGCGCTGTCGATGTGTCCTGCGCCAAACAGCGACAGAGCGAGTGCAAAGCGCGCTTCGTGCACCATGTCGCCGCTGGGGTGTTCGTCGATGAGGCGCTGCAGCACCGCACGGCCCGCATCGGTGTTGTCGGTGGCGAGCTCGGTTTGGCCCCACCACAACAAGACATCGTCAGCGAGCGCGTCTTGCGGATACGCGTCGACGAACGCCTTGAGTGCCGCGACACCGCTCGCGCGTTTGCCCAGTGCCGCGACCTTGGCGCGCAAGTACGCCGCCTTCTTTTTGACCTCGCCACCGCAGTGCGACAACACCAGCGCGACCTCTGCTTGCGCGGCGGCAGGGTGGCGCAGTTTGCGCTGGGCTTTGGCGAGCAGCAGGTGCGCGTCGCAATCGTCCTGTGACCAGCTGCCGCCGACTTTCGCGTACGCGCCAAGCAGCGCCACCACCGCGTCGTTGTGGTGCGCTTGTTCGAGCACACGCGCGCGCGACAGCACGGCTGGCAGCGTCGTCAGCTTCGGTTGCGGCAGCGTGCTGCCCACGGCGGTGTCAAACAACTCGTTTGCCAAGCGCGCGTTGGCAGCACGCGCCGCGTCAGCGGGGCCGCGGCGGCGCACCACGTCGAGCACTTGCGCCAACAGCTCGCGCATCTGCACGTCAAAGGTGCCCACGCGCATGGTGGTTGCTGGCAGCACGCCGGTCGGCAGCGCAAGGTCGTTGGCGTCGACAAAGGTGGCGACGGCGTGCACCGTGTTGAGGTCTTCGCCCAGCGGCGACGCGAGCACTTGCGTGAACGCGGCCAGCGCGCCGGTGATATCCTTGGCGGCGACACGACACTGCGCGGCCCGCCATGCCGCAGCGACCCCGTGGCTGGAGTCTGCGCGATCGACCTCGTACAGCGCGCATGCCCCCGCCGCGTCACCGCCGGCTTGTAGTGCGGCGCCGCGCAATCCGGCAGCGTCGGCGGCGAGTGCTGCAGCGTCGGCGAACTTGCCCACACGAAGCGCCTCGCGTGCGGCGTCAAGCCCATCCTTCGCGTGCAACACGGTGGTGTCGACATGCGCCAGCATTGTTGGCGGCAGCGCGGGCGGGCTCGCGCGTACCTCGGTCGCCTCCTGCGCGAGCACCACGCCAGCGATGAATCCCACCGCAATCGTTACCGACAACAACAAAAGCGCGCGCATGGGCGAGAGCATAGCCACCAGCGGCTGCGGCACGAAATTCACCGAGCTTGGAGGTGGAATCTAATTCAGCCCTCAAAAACGGGCGCTGCGGCTATTCGATCGGCCCAAACGTCCACAGCTGTTGCCCAAGCGACAGATCCGGCCGTTGCCGGTGTTCGCCGCCAAACACGAACAACGTCTGGCTCGCGGGGTCGTAGCGCGCCGCATGAAACGCGCGTGGCGCTGGTATCAATGTCGACGACAACACCAACGTCGACGCAACGCACGCGCTGTGGTTGCCGGGGCAATCGAGCGCCACGAATTGGTCGCTTGCGTCGCCAGCTTCGTTAGCCCCACCAAACAGCAGCATGCGGCCTTGTGGGCTGACCGCGCTGACGGTGCTCAGGCTCGCGCCCTGCAGCGCGATGAGCGCTGGTGTTGGGCCGACCTCGAAATAGCTTAGGCCATCTTGCTGCGTGACGGCGTGAATCACGCCGCTGGTCGCGTCCTGGCCGCCGAAATAGTACGGAAAGCCCGCGGTCGCGCCAGCGCCAAACGCGCTGGCCGACGGCACGCCAGGGTTCGCCACCCACGCGCTGCCATTGAAGCTGACATCTTGCGTTGTAACGTCGCTGCCGTCGAATCCGCCGAGCGCGCGAGGACCCACCATGAGCACGACGCCGTCGACGCCGATCGGCAAAGGTGCGATGGCCGTAAACGTCAACAGGCTGTCGCTAGGACTTTGCGCGGCGAACTCGATCGTGAACGCCTCATTGCACGCACCAGGACAAGCGCCGCCGACCATGGCCCAGGGCGGGACGATGTCGTCCGTGGTGCCACCCGCGATTGCCGTGAACAACGACGCACGCGGCACCGGCACCGCACCGGCGAGCGTGATCGGGCGCCACTGCCGCGTGTCCAACCGAAACTCCCATGCATCGGCGTTGTACGTCGTGGTGGCCGGGACTTGACCCATCATCGTCACCAAACTCCCGCGCCCCTGCCCAGGGACGTACGCCAGCGTCATGTGGCTGCGCGGCGCCGGCAGGTGCTGCACGGTGCTGAACACGAGGCTGGTGGCGGCGGTGCGCATGTCGTCGGCAAACACCAAGGCGACAACGCGAAAGCCGCGATCCCCTTCTGCCGCTAAAAACAACACGCGGTCGCGCGCGCTGTCGTAAGTCGCGTCAAACACAAAAGTGCCCAACAGCTGCGCGGTGTCGTCGACGACAACTTCGCTCCAGGCGCCTTCTGTTTGCGCCAGCCGTAACGCGTTGACGTGCGCCGGCGGCAGCGGCGTGACCTTGCAGGCGCCGCTCGTGGCGCAGCCGCCCACTTCAATCAGATGCGCCACGTCGCGCGCAGGCGCGCCAACTTTTGGCGGCAACAACACATGCCCTGCGCCGTATCGAAACGGCATCGGCTGTACAACGCTGTAAGCAGTCCACGTGTCGGCGTTGACGTCGAACATGGCCACATCGCTTGACCCGAGGAGACCGTCATCACTCACTGCGGTCGTGCCGCCAAACATGACAATGCGCGCAAACGTCGCGTCAAAAAACATCGGTGCCAGCGCCCGCGCCGACGGCAAAAAACCTGCGACCGCGATGTGTGAATACACCTCGGCCTCGTCAACGACAGACATGGCACCGGTCTGCGCAGGGAGTGCGGCGCCCGCGCCGTCAGCGCCGCCGAACGTGATGATGCGCTCGTGCAACGGATCGTAAGCAGCCGATGACAGTCCAAGCGCGAGGGTCGCGTCGCCATTGGCAGTGATCTCGCGCCACGCGGTCTCGCAGCCGTGACGCGTATCGAGCACGAAGCTGCGTGGGGACAGCACGCCCTCTTCGGTGACGCCGCCCATGCGCACGCGGCGCGAGCCCGCCGACGAGGATACCGACACGTCGACCGCTTGAAACAGCGAGGCCCCAAACAGGGCGCTATCGTCAAACACCGCGGTGGCCGCTTCAAACACCGGTCCATCCGCGGTGGTGCGCAGCTCCCAAAAGTCGATACCGGACTCGTCGAGACCCGTGACCAACACGCGATCGTTGGCGGCGTCGTAGTCGAGCGCCCGCGTACCGGGCAGCAAATCGCGGCCGAGTGCCACAGGCAACACCAGATCCCAGCGCGGGCCGGGATCGATTGTGCGTGGGCAAGCGAGCTCGACGCTGACGGGTTGCGCGTTGATGGTCACGTCTGCCGTCAGCGTGATGCTCTGTGTGCCGGGGGGGATGTCTTGTGCGGCGAGGGTCGCTGTGTGCAGCGTGAGCGGCGTCGCGGCGCCACCCGCATGCGCCGTCCAGTTGTACACCACCGCCGCGGTGTCGCCGTCGACGTCGTGCACCACGACGCTCGCGGTCAACGCGTCGCCCACTTTGGGCCGCAGCGGATGCACGCGTAAGCCACCAATCACCGCCGCCGTGTCGACGATGGTGACCTGCGCGGTCGCTGTTTCGGAGGGAACGACGCCGCGCAGCAAGGTCACTTGCGCGCGCCACACTTGCCCCTTGCTGGTGAGCGCGGCATCGACCGCCAAGCTGTCGTCCAGCGCGTC
>JAYTVG010000439.1:0-5383 GCA_043744135.1 Deltaproteobacteria bacterium
ACCACGCCACCCACCAGCGACCCGAGCCCGGCCACCAGCGCCTCGAGCAACAGCGCGACTTCACCACCCCAGTGCACCAGCGTCTCGCTGCCGACGAGCGCGCCAAGCAAGCCCAGCGCCAGGCTCGGCACCTGCGCGATTGATGCGACCGGCACGAGCACTGCGTTTGCGAGCAAACCGCCGGGCGCAATCTCGCCAAACAAAAACGCGCTGATGGGAAGTGTGATTAAGCCTGCGGCCAGCGTCGACACCAGCGGCGATGCATAGCGCCATGCCCCGGCAGCGATGCGCGGCGCTGCAACCAAGCCCACGACGGCGCCGTACGACAACAAAAAACTTGGATCGAGCACGCTCGCCGGCGACACCAACACCGTGCCCAGCCCTGCGATACCGAGCGCGTCGATGGCGCGCGCGCGGCGACCGAGCAACGTCGCTAACAGCACCGCGCTCGCCATCGCACCTGCGCGCACGGCAGACGGCGGAAAGCCGCACACGCCAACAAAAATCCACACCAGCACGATGGCACCCGCGCCTGCGCTGGTGGCGGCGCGCCCCGTGCGCATCGACAGCAGCGGCAACGCGGTCAACAGCGGCAGCAACAATGCGCGCAACATCAGCGCCAACAGCGACACCTGAAGTCCGCTCACCGCTAACAAATGACCGGCGCCGACCGCGCGGTACAACTCGCGTTGCTCTGGTTCAAGCAACGACGTCTCGCCCACCAACAGCGCGAGCAACAAGCCGGCTTCGCGCGGCGTGCACAACGCCTTGATGCGCGCCGCCAGATGCATGCGCATCAGCGACCAGGGGCGAAACGCCTCCGCGCGCTTGAACACCACGACGTCGCTGGGGGCGTGGGCGCTCACGGTAGCGTCGATGTCGCGGGCAAATGCGAAACGCGCCGAATCAAATTCACCGGGCGCGTCGGACGATGCAGGCAACAGCGCCCGACCGCGCACGCGCACGCGATCACCGGGGAGGACCCTGGTGGCACCCGGGGGCAACCACACGAACATTCGCGCGGCCAGCGCTTGAGGCTGCCCGTCAGCGATAGCACCCGACACATCCACAATCGTGCGCACGCGACCGCTCGGGTAGGGCTGCAGATCGTCGACGACGCCGTCAAACACCGCGTCGTGTGTGGGGAGACGCGCTTGATGCGCGCGGTGTCGCTCGCCCATCAGCGCCGCCGATGCGCACGCAAGCGCAAACGCGGCGACCACGAGTGCGAGCGCGCGCCCGAGCAGTTGTCGCGCGAACGCCGCCGCGAGGCATGCCACGATCGCCAGCAGCGCCAGCGGCAACGCCGGCAGCGCCGTCGTCGTGCCAACGACCGCGCCGAGCGACGCGGCCACCAACAGCCAAACGGGGGGCGCCGCTCGCATCGACGCGACTTAGGGCGCTTTGTTGGCGGGCACGACCGATTTGCTCGGTGCGACGGGCGTCGTCGGTGCGGCCTCGCGCTGCAAAATGAAGTAGCGCACGTGCCCGTCGGCCATCAGGTAGATGTTGGCGCCCTCCCACTTCGATGTCGTGTTGGCGTTTGTGATGTGGACGTACTTCACGCTCGCCAAGCTGACGGTGCGCGCGAGCAACACCACTTTTGAACCCTTAAACTTGTCGTGAAAGAACTTCACGGTGCCGTCAAAATCGCGCGGCGACTCGTAGCGATGCTCGCCAACTTTTTTACTGTACGGGACGAGCTCCAAACCCAAGTCGGTACCTTCTGCGCGCGCGTTGCTCGAGGCTGTCACGAGCAGGAGCAGCGCACCCAGCAGCACATTAAACGCGTGCTTGAATAGGTTGGCGCTGACGTTCACGATGTACCTCTTGATGATTCACTGTCGCTATGACCGAGCACGACGAGCGCCAATGTAGTGGGGACCCAGCTCCATCGATCAAGCGCTGCACGCACCACCTGCGCAGATTGGCGCCGCCAAGGCACCTGCAGCTCCGCGATGCGCGCACACACCACCTGGATGAGTGCCAACACCCCGCCCGCGGCGAGCCACGAGGGCGAGACCGCGAGTTGGGCGTCAAACCAACCCGCCAGCACGATGGTGCTGGCGGCGGCGCAGACGATCGACAGCGTCGCTGCAGCGCGCGGGCGGTGCAGCGTGAGCAACAGCGCGGCGACCACCTCTGCCACCACGAGCGGCACGGCGAACGGCGCGACGGCGGTGATCTGCCCCGCACGCACGGCCACCAGCGCCAACAGCGCCACCTCAACCGCCACCCCGCACAACACAACAAGTGCGCTGCGCGCGAGCAACTCCTGCTGCGCCAGCGTCGTGGAAAGGGGCGTGGGTGTTTGATGGCTCACGTCGGGACCATCCCACATTTCGTCGACCTTTGGGATACGGCAATGCACATCGTCGACCAAGGGACAGGTGCAATCCAACGGCGACGTGTCGACCTTGGCGACCGCAGGGTTGGCGCCAGCTGGAGCCAACGGTCGGAAACTGGAGCCACGCGGCGCCGCCCACTACGCTGCAGTATATGCTGTCGCGTTTGGACCCTCCCTCCGTGTCACCCGCTCAGCGTCTGCACGTGCCGTCGGCGCACGTCCGAAAGGACGTCGGTGTGCGCGCGACCGTCTGCGCGATCGCGACGTTGGGGGTGTTGACGTGGGTCGACACCGCTTACGCGCAAGTGTCTGCAGTGCAGGTGCAAGAGACGGCAAACTTCGACGTCACCGTCACCGTCGATGCGTCGTCGGCGCCCACCTTTCAAGTCTTCACCCTGCCCGGCGCCCCGCACCAATTCGTGCTCGAGTTGCCGGGGCAAACGTTGGCAGGCGTCCCGCTGCACCAAACCGGCACCGGCTTGTTGTTGGTGGATGCGCACATTGAAGTCGCCAAAAAGTCGGCCCCCGCGCGCGTGGTGTTTTCGTTCGCCGACGACGTCGACTACGACGCCCTCACACAGGGCGACCGTTTGGTGGTGAAGTTCGCGCACGCCGGCGACGTCAGGGTGCTTTTGGCGTCGGCCGAAAAGCGCAAACAACAGCAAGAAGATAGGCGCGCGGGCGAACTCGTCGCGCAATCGCGCGCTGACGAAGAGGCCCGCGCTCGCGTTGAGCGCGACACCCAACAGCGCGCCTTGGCGTTACAGCGCGCCGAGCTGCAACAAGCCACGCGCGTGGCCGCGCTGGAAGCGAAACGCGACGCTGAGGCGCAAGCGCAAGCGCTCGTTCAACAGCGGCGGATCGACGACGAACGCGCGCGGCTTGACGCCATCGGCGCCCGCAAGCTCGCCGATGACACCAAAAAGCAGGCGCTGGCGGATAAGCGCGCCGCACAACAGCAAGCGCGTGTGGTGGCAGCGCTCGCCAAGCGAGCCGAGGAGGAGCAGCGCCATGCGAGTGAGGAACAACGCCGCGTCGTCGAACAGCAAGCGCGCTTAGCTGCGCTCACGCAGGAGCGGCGCGCCAAAGAGCAGGCCAAGCTGCAAGCCGAAGCCCAGCGGCGCGCGCGCGACGAACAAGAGGCACACAAACGCGCGGAGGTCGAACAGCTGCGCGCGCAGCAACGGCAAGCGAAGCTCGACGCCGAGCAACAGCGCAAGGCTGCGGCCGCAAGCGAGCGGCAGCGCGTCATCGACGACGCCAAACAACAACAGTTGGCGCAAGCCGCGCAAGAGCTCAAAGACGCGCAGGCGCAACACGACGCACGTCTGCGCGCGCAACAACAACTCATGATCGCCGCCCAGGACGAGCGCGCGCGGCTCGCGGCACTGCGCGAAACCCAACTGCGCGAAGACAATGCGCGCGTTGCTCAAGCGCAAGCCGAGCGAATCGAGCGCGCGCACGATCTGCAGGCGCAACTCGCGGCGCAAAAACGCGAGGCCGAGGAACGCATGCAGGCGGCGCGCGAACTCGCGCGTCAACAACAGCTGCAACGCGACGATGCTGCGCGCGCCAATTTCGCGGAACTGCGTGCCACAGCGGAACCACAGCGCCTCACGCCCTCAGCAGCTGGCCCGACGGCCACACCAACGCAAGCGCTGTCACCTGCCACGCGCGATTTCGGTTTTGGCGGCGGTAGCATCGACCTGCTGCCGTCGACGCACTACACGCGCTACATCCCGCCACCCGACAATAGCGACGCGTTTGGTGGTGGTGGCTTTGCCGATGAAGACTCCGACGACGAGATCGACGAGAGCGAAGGACGCAGCGTGCTCAGCCAAGTCACCGTGCAGCGTGTGGGCGACGCCAGCCGCGTTGGCGTGCGTGTCGATGGCGGTGCCCGTTACAACATCACGCGCCGTCAGTCCGAATTGGTGCTCACGCTGTTTGATACGCGCGCCGCCAACTTAGATGTGCGCCGTGGGCTCGACGCGCACACGCTTGGCACCAACGTTCAACGCGTGCTGCCCACGGTGGAGGAAGACGCCCGGTTTCGCGTCGACCTCATCATCGAGCTGCGCCAAAAAGGCCCGGTGCGGGTGCAGCAGCAAGACGGCATGTTGTGGTTGACGGTGAACTAAAGCCCGTCCCACAAACGCGGACCGCGCGCAGTGCGTCCAAAGAACAAGCAGGCAACGCGGCAAGCCGCTGTGAGGAGGTGCGTCTCCCCGCTCGGCGACTGACAAGCGTTCACGGCGCGTCGTTGAACAGTTGCTTGCGTCTGACCGCCTGCAATCCCTCTTGCGCACTGGCACGCACGCTCGGCGACGGATCCTTCATCACTTTCGCAAAGCTCGCGGCAGCCTCGTCATACGCGTGCGCATCCAGCAACAACCAACCGAGCGCCGCCGCCGCCTCTCCCGTGCGCGAAGACGACGGGAACGCCTGCAAAAAGTTCTCGAATGCGGCGCGCGCCCCCGCATCCTTCGCACGCGCAAGTGCGATCGCGCGCCAGTAGCTCGCATCTTCGTGCAGGGCCGTGCGTGGCGATGCCAACACGCGGGCAAATGCATCGGCGGCGGCACGGGGCGAGGGCTCCCGCAGCGCCGCCCACCCTTGCGCAAACGCCACTTCATCTTCGCCCATCGTGGGCGCGGCGGGCGGCGTCGCGTCGGCCGGCGGCGGTGGCGGTGGCGGCACGAACGCCCGCGACGGCGCGCGTGTTGTCCGTTCGGCACGTGTTGCGGGCGCGGGCGCATCGAGTGCACCGATCGGCGCGGCGATCAGGTCCGTGTTGACGACGACTGGGGTGGGCGCGAAGTGCTCGCCAGCGCCGAGCCACAGCGGCTGGTGGTTGGCGTAGTGCACCTCGACAACCCCGTGCAGCACGGACACCGCCTGCAGCTGATCGTGCAGCGCGACCACGTCAAACGCGGTGCCGTGCACCTCGATCTCGGCGTCACCGACGACGACGCGAAAACGCTCCCCCGCACCCAGCGGTGCGACTTCGATGGTGAGTGCCCCATCGACCAGCCG